>JAWXTZ010000021.1:0-22633 GCA_044433085.1 Akkermansia sp. | reverse complement strand
AAGCTGGTGGAACTGTAGCCATTGTTGTTATTGTCATTGTTGTTCGTGCCACTTGTACCACCTACTTCTGGTTGCAGATAGAGGCTTGGGTACATGAATCGGCGTACAACTTCAATCTTGGCGCAGTCGTCATCATCGCTGGATGTTGGCAGCAAATCGTCTGGCTCTGGGGTGTATTCCATAGGGCCACCGCGTGCAACAAGGCTTGGTGCAGACATGATATCAACGCCCTTCTTTTGGGAAAGACCGCGCATGATCATTTGGAAGGAACCACTGTCAAAGATGCCAGAGAGGGACATGATGCCAGGGGCAACATGACTGGTGGAACCAGCCTGTGTGGAACCAGCTTCAAGCATGGAGTTCAAGGTGTCACCCGTGATAGCACCACTGCCAGAACGCAAGCTACCTGTTGCAAGACCGTTGGAGATGGGGTCAGTGCTGTTGGTTGTCTTTGTGATAGGCCAAGCACTGTTACCAGTGTAGTTGTTGGAGTAAGCACTACCGCCACTCTGCACAAAGTCAGAAGAATTGCGATCGGTCGATGCGTTGTTACCGTCAACACCACCCATGTACATATCACCCGTGTTGGAGACGGAGAATGGGTTGATGACCCAGTCGAAGCTCAATTCTTCTTCATTTGTTTGAGAAATTTCAACAAACTTAGCGAGCACCTTCACCATTTGTGGTTGCTTGCGACGATAAGCATCAATCGCATCAGCGACCAAGTCGAGGTTTTCTTGGGTATTGTAAACCGTCAGTGTACCCGTGCGGGAGTAGTGGGCACTGGATCCCTTGGGGAAGGTAAGGCCGTTGTTAACCAAGGTAGCCTTGGGGTCAATCTTAGCCTTAGGCGCACTTGTGCTTGCCAATGGATCTTCGTCATCTCCGCCTTCGGCGTCTTCCGTATCAAAGAAATCACGTGGAACATTTGGCCATGTTTGCTTGAAGACAGCAACGGAACCTGCACCCTTTTGGGTAACAACAACACCTACGTCATCAATGCGGTATTGGCAACCAGCACTGTCGCAAACGCGTTGCAGAAGGTCTTTACCATTGACATTGGACAGGACGAGGCGCTTGATGATAGGATCTTGGATAGGTTGCTCGACGACAGTTGGTGCAGCCGATGCGCTTTCCTCTTCGTCTCCGAAATCATCACCAAAATCATCACCGAAGTCGTCTTCGCTTTCAGACGCAACTGGAGCAGCGGCAATTGGCGCAGCTTGAGGAGCTTCAAAGACAAAGTTGATGTTCAAACCACGCTTGCGGGCTTCACCACGCAAGAAGTCCAAAGCATCGTCAATATGAGTATCTTCAAAGTTAACGGAGGCAATTTGAATCGCTTCTAAGTTATTGCTATTCTTGATTGTTGCTTCAGAGATAGGTGCAGCACTTCCAGCAACCGAACCAAATTGAGCTGTAGGTACGGCTTCTTGATCACTTTGAATCCATGCAGCAGAAACATCGGCCAAAGCCTTGGCACGGATGCTATCATGAGCTGTTTGGTAGTAGGAGGCGCGGCGCTTGCTGACTGCTTCTTGACCACGACGAGCAGCGGTGTTATAGGGGTCAATGCGAATAACGCGTTCAAACTCGGTGTAGGCTTCGTCAAACTGACCTAAATCATAGTAACCGTAGGCAAGGGCGAGAAGGCGATTGACTTCCTCAACATTCTTGACGTGCTCTGGAGTCAAAGCAGGGTTGTTACGAATGGGGTCACGGAGGAGGGACAACTCTTTACGGGCACGCTTATTGTTGGGCTCACGACCCAAGACTTCCAAGAGAAGCTGTTCGGCATCGTCATAGCGACCGACCTTAGCGTATTCCATCGCCACAGCGATGGAGGCATCGCCAATGCTAGCAATGATGAATTCTTGCAATGCAGTTGTGGCAGGAGCCTTAGGGATGACATCCCAAGCGGCCTTGTACTGATCAAGTGCTTCCTTGTACTTGCGATCAGCATAGGCAGAACGACCTTCTTGCAGAAGTTGTTTTGCTTCGAGTGCTTGTTGTTGACGGCGTGCGATTTCGCGGGCATTAATGCCGCTTTGATAGCCAAATTCGCTAGTTCCAGCTGCTGCGGATGGGCTTAAGTACCCAGCTGTTTCAGCTTGCGCAAAAGGGCAAGTAACAGCCATGGCCAACAGCGCCATGATGTGCTTAGAGTATGTGAGAGGTGCGTGATTCATGGTAATGTTATATTTATGACACGATGGGCTTCATTTGTAAAGGAAACATTTCAGCTTTTCGTTATTTTTCTTTGTCTTGAGTGTTTTTTTGGTCAAAAAGAGCCTTAGGGATGTTAATTGTTGTTCCTTTTTTGCCGAATTCGCAGATATTGACGCTGCCGTTGGAGCTAATGCCGGACATCTCGATGATGTATTGGGTCTTGTCTCCACCAGGGATGGTGAATGGCTGCGTGGTGAGCACAGAGAAGCTCGCTTCTGGGCTTCCCTTCTTGGCGCCTGCGGTCACTTCAAATGTAACGACAGTGTCCTTGATGGAGCGGCCCTTCTCATTGGGGGTACCTACATCCTTATCGTTGACGCGGGGCTTGCCTGCGCGGATGACAAATTCTTGAGCTCCCTCTGGCGCGGTGCTATCAAGCACCTTCATTGCCATTTCTGGGTTGGTCGATCCAGACAAATCGACGTACTCGCGCGTCTCGCAGCCAAGCAGCGTAAATCGCTTGGGTGCCTTGTCGGAAATCCCAAACTGGTCGCCTTTTTTAAGCGTTTTCTTGCTAATTGGTGTCTCATCGCCAGGCTTGGCAAAAATCTTGACCCCTACTTCCGCTGGTTCGGCCGTTTCATAGGCGAGCATTGCGTCTGCCGTCAAAACGCCATTACTTGTATCCACACTCTTAACAACGAGCTTGGGGGCTTTATTTTGAGCCACCAATGCGGGATAGCTAGCAGCGTCATTAGGCTTGGTGCCAGCATCGTACTCTTCAAGATTCGTGAAGCCGTCTTGGTCACTGTCAACGGTAGCACCATCCGCACGCCCGAGTTCTTGGAACAGACCATGCTGGATAAACCATACGTTTTTGATGCCTCCGTGAATATTGGCGGAGTTGGCATCATAAATATCAATGACGCGATTCTGCTTCTTGGCATCGATGGTTACCTGCCATAATTCAGGAGAGAAGAGCAAGGGGGTCAACCTTGGCTTACCTGCTACCATCTGCCCCTTGGGGGCTATGTCCTTGGCTTCTCGCGCCTTGGATAAGAAGGTTTTCATCTCGTCAACCGTTGCTGTCAAGGCCGCTGATTTGGCGGCTGCACCAACGATGGAGGTATCAGGGTCGCGGCTTTCGCTTCCGAATTGGACGTATGCGCCTAAACCGGCACCAACAAGTGCTGCTGCGATACCAATAAGTAGGGCCTTTTGCCCTGGGTTAGATTGTTCAGCCATAATCGTTATCTATTTACTTGTTTGTGCTTAAAGGATTGAAGTAGAGAACCTGCAAGTTGAGGTGAACTTGCACCTTTTCATTGGGGTCACCGAGCTTTTGGACCGCTAGGATTCGGGATGCATCTGCACCTTGCTTAGCCTCATCTCCGCCATCCTCACCAGCGGTGTTCATGACTTCTGCTGGGGCCTTGTACGCACTCACTTCGCTTGGCACGGTCTCTGACAATGCACTAAAGCCTGTGATGGTGTAGAAGTACTTCTGGTCAGCCAACAGGGCATTGATGATTTGAGGCAGCATGCCGCGCTTGACGGTAAAGGAGAGCTCAAAGCTCAGCGGGAAGTAGTCAGGAGCCTTCTTCATTCCCTTCGCCACTTCTGGGGGGAGTTCAGCGCAGAAGATTTTATCAATGGAGGGGACCCCCACCTCAACCAAGGCATTGTTAGCATGCTCCACAGCACCCAAGAAGTAGGAGCGGTAGGCGACTTCTTCCTTAATGGCCGATTGATTTTGATAGACGGACATACCAAGTGTGGCAGCCTGTGACCCAAGGTTGATACCTTTTTCCTTCGCGCGCTGCGCTAAGTCAGCAATCGCCTTGCGAACCTGATTCTGGAAATCAACAGCCGTAATAGGCTTCGTGTTTAAGGTCGCTTTTTTATAGGCCTGCAACTTGGCAGACAATTCGCTGTTAAGCTTGTCCACTTCCTTTGTTGCTGAAACAATCACTTTTTGATTGCTGGGCGTTGGCACAAACTCGGCGGCGTTAAAATCCTCGAAAGCGATACCGATTTCATCCAAACGCTTGTTTGCGTCTGACGCTCCCGTCATCCCTTCATAGCCCAAGTACATCAGTCCGCCAAAAGCAATGGCAAAGACGGCACTCAAGGCAAAGACAGTTTTATTTTCACTGATATTCATTGTCAAATCGTGTTGGGGTTAGTCTTCTTTGTTTTGTAATTCAGGGATACTGATTGGCTGCTTGAGCGGCATAATAAGCATAAACTTCTCCAAGTAGCTGGGGATTTTACCCTTGCTTTCCTTCGTTGTGATGAATCGAATGTACTTATTTTCGTTTGATTGAATCGCCTCGGATGTATAAGAGAAGAGCGAATCCTTGTTACGCTCATCAAAGTTGTTATTAATCAGGTTACGAATAATTTCACGATGCGCTGCACCTGCGGCTTCATCGGGATTTTTGAGCGTGTAGCCCGTGACAAAAATAGCGGTCACCTGTGCTTCTGATTTATTGCGAACATTGGGGTCTTCACCAGGTGTGTTGATGGAGCTATTGGCCTGCGCGCTGCGGCTGCGGGTCATGTCAACGAGGCGTACGCCCTTCACGTCATCAAGACCAGCCAAATCATTGGCTTCCACATCATAGTTGATCAAAGGAGCAAACTCCGTCAGCCAGAACTTGACCGATGGGCTCTTCTCTGTAATTTGAATCATGACATCGGGGTAGGCATAACGCATCGCAAACAAGTCCTTAATTTCCTCCAGCTGCTTGAGCTGGCGACTGTAAGCGCTTTCAGCCGTACTGACTCGCTGCGCGATAGCATCAGCGTTAGCAAAGGCTGCCTCTGCACGATTGAGGCGTGCTTGAGCATCGCTCTGTGCCGAAAAACCAGCCCAAGCAAAGAAGGCGGCACCAGCCAAAGCAATGCAACCAGCGGTGACCACCTTGGGGATGAGCTCCTTCTCCGCACGTTCCTTACCAACACTCGTTGGCACCAAATCAATCTTTAATTCAGAGGCATTAGCGGCCGCGACAGCGACACCGACGACAGGACCCAAGCTAAGGACATCGTTGGCCAATTCCTCTTCATCCACCTTTTTACCAATGCTGATTTCTGCCAAGGGGTTGAGGAAATCGACAGGAAGGTTGATGGCTGACTGCAAAAACTCTTGAATGTAAGGCAAGCGAGAACCACCACCACAAAGATAAACCTTAACAGGGGCACTACCCTTATACTGGGAGCGGTAGTAGTTGATTGTGCGCTGAATTTCGGAACTCACACGCCCCATGGCTGTGCGAATCGTCGTTGCAAGCGCAGCGTCCTCTGGCGAAAGGCTATCCGTGTGTCCGTTGCCCAAGGCGATGACGCCATTGCTGACTTTCAGAGCTTCGGCATCGCGGTACTTCATCCCATGCTCACGGGCAATCTGGGCGGTGATGTATCCACCGGCAGAATTGACAGAACGGGTGAAGAAGCGACCATTTTCTGAGAAGATAATATCGGTCGTCTTAGCCCCGATATCAACAATCATGGTCGATTCCATTTCGTCGGGGTAGCTAGCACGGAAGGTGTTGTAGAGTGATGTGATGGAGCAATCGACACTCTTAGTGCGCAAGCTGCTAGCCTGCACCTGAGTATTGATTTCATCAAGCACATTCTTCTTGATGGCGACGAGAAGCACCTCGCGATCACCGTCTTCCGTCAAACCGATATCATGGTAATCATAAGTGATGTCATCAAGGGGGAATGGGATATGCTGTTGAGCTTCGTAACCCACCTGCTCACGGAGATCCTCCATGTCCAAGTTGGGCAGTTTGATAAAGCGCATCACAACCTGTTGTCCAGAGACAATGTTGTTAACCTCGCTACCCTTGACCTTCAGCTCGGTCACAAGCTCTGCAATTGCATTGCTCATGTAGTCCAAGCGCATCGCCTCTTCCACTGGGTCTAAAACGATGTCGCGTCGCGCATAACGAGCGAGACTGTAGCCCCGCTTAGTCGCCGTAAACACAGCCATCGTAACGCTTTGCGCACCGACCTCCAGTGCCACACTCGTCTTCTTGTTGTCTGCCATAAGTTTAACTTAAATAAAATGTTAGAAAAAAGCCCCCTAGGGAAGCTTACTCGTCGCTGCTAGAGCTGGAGCGGCTGGAGCGGCTCGAACGGCTAGAGCGACTCGAACGGCTGGAGCGGCTCGAACGGCTGGAGCTATCGGAGTCCTCGGCTTCCTCATCAGGAGAGGTACTAAAATCCGTCTCAACTGGTGCGGCTGGTTCATCAGCACCCATACCCGCACGCAAAACCTTCATCTTAGGGAAGGTTGGTGCATAGAAATCAGCAAAAGGCGTCTCATTGATGGCATAGAGTTGAACACCACTTGGGGCGCTGAGCTTGCTGGACTCCCACCATTTACCCTTCAGCTTGGATTTAAACTCGGTGGAGAAAACGTGATCGCTGGGTTCCTTAGGGTCAAGAATGTTGCACACCTTGCCATCAAAACGAGCAACGACCGCATAGCCTGCCAAGCTGTGAGACATATCACCCGTACCAGATTCATCTTCCTTGCCCTTAGCAATCGTCAATTTACTGACGTCAGAAGGCTTGAGGAAGGCACCTACATTAAAGACACCCTTGCCCTCGAAGATAGGAATATCAACATAAGTCACCGTCTTCTTTAAGAGCATGGGGCGCTCCGTGGTGCGAACCGTGAGCAAAAGATAGATATCAACCGTCATTTCAGGGATAAAATCAGGCTCGGAACCACCACGTCCCTCGGCAACGACATTCATCGGAATGCTTACATAATGCCAGCCATTAGGATTGAGACCTTGGCGAGCATTGCGCTTTTCGGCACTAGCGGCAAAGAAATTGTTACTGTTGGGAGGATTGACACGAGCCATCTTGAGAGGTGCTGGCTTATCCAACTTAACCTTAACCTTTGTTGCGTCTAAGCCCAAAGCGAACGTACTCCCGAGAAGGGTGGCAAATATGATACGAGTGAAATTTTTCATAATGAGTAGAGTAAATTACATTCCATTTATACACGAAACACCCCCATCATGGCGAGAAAAACTTAACTAAAATAGCATTTTTTTTCACATCCGCCTCAAATCGTGGCATGAATAGCCCGATATCCACCCAGAAATCACTTTTGGCTAGGCTTACCCCCACTGCATATGCTATAAAAAAAGAGACATGAGTTTTCTAGCTACTTACATCCACCACCTCGACCCCGTCATGGTCGAACTCCCCTTCTCCATCGGCGATTTTCAACCCGCCATCCGCTGGTACGGATTCGCCTACATCATGGGGTTCCTCTGCGGATACCTTGTGCTGCTTTGGCTCTCCAAGCGCAAACTCTACAGCGTACCCTCAGAAAAACTGGGCGACTTCATCTCCCTCATCGCCATCTGCGGCGTCCTACTTGGGGGACGCTTGGGCGAAACCATCTTCTACTGGCTGCCCCGCGTCGGCTGGGAAGGCCTCTGCGCAGACCCCTTCTGGTTTATCCGCGTGTGGGAGGGCGGCATGGCATCCCATGGTGGCATCATCGCGGTCGCCCTCACAGCCTTTATTTACGCGCGACGCAGCAAACTGCCAGCACTTGACGTCATGGATGGTCTGGCCATCGTCGCGACACTAGGCATCGCCTTTGGGCGCATCGCCAACTTCATCAACGGAGAACTCTACGGTCGCGTCTGCGAAACTGGCAGTTGGGTTGCCATGAAATTCCCGCTGGAGCTCAACGAATTTCTCTACAACGACCCCAACAGGTGGATCGCCATGAGCGCCAAGGTCTACCCCCTGCTCCCCCCCAGCCCAGACTGGATCAAGCACTCGGGACATTACACCCAATGGTTGGTCGAACTCTGCCGAGACAACGAAGCCGTCCGCACCACCATCGGAGAATTTTTAACACCCCGCTACCCCTCCCAACTCTTTGAAGCAGCGGCCGAGGGTGGCATCATCTTCATCATCCTCATCACCGTGCGACTCTTGTGGAAAAACGCGCCTCACGGACTTTTCTGCATGCTCTTTTGCTTCATGTACACCATCGGGCGTTTTTCAACCGAATACTTCCGCGAACCAGCAGAAGATTTATGGCTGGGCTTCACTCGTGGTCAATACCTTTCCTTCGGCATAGCCTTCCTTGGACTCGTCTTCGCCATCCCAGTCATCAAGGAGCTACTGAGAAGAAAAAACAAAAAAAGCGAAGAAAAAGCAAAATAAAGCTTGCATTCACTTCCCCTTTCACGTATACTTTCGGGGCACCCACCTAACGGTAGGAGCGACTGGGAAATCCAAATGGGTAGATTCCCGAGCGGTCAAAGGGGGCAGACTGTAAATCTGCTAGCTATGCTTTCGAAGGTTCGAATCCTTCTCTGCCCATCATAAAAAAAGGCGACTTGATGATTCAAGTCGCCTTTTTCATATTTAAAATTTCAATAACTTGTGTACAATTCTATGTACACCGTTTGTGTACAATGAAGGTCAACACATGTACGACATCGACAATAAAAAGTGGGTCGTAGCTATTGGCTTGGAAACGGAAGAACTCGCCCACGTTTTCGATGCGGCGCAGCTCGCGCCCCATGGCGTCGCGTTGGTAGGCGGTCACGCTAGCAGGCGTGGTTGCAGTTGCGGCACGTGATAGGAAAAAGCGTGGCTTCCTCGTTGATGAGAAAGCCACGCCTGAGTTTCAAAAATCCACAATATAGTATAGAACTAACGTTCTAATAGCTAGTTGCACTGAATGGCACCGGGTCAGCACCGGGTCAGCGACTGCTAGCCTCAAGCAGTCATCCAAAGCATGGGGCTGCTAATTTTGCAAGGTCCCCAGTAATTCATCTGGTATTGTCCATGGTTTTGCCCTAGATTTGGGAAGAAACTGGTTCAAATTCCTGCTATTAAAAAAACAGAACCTGCGCTAATCTAAGCAGTCGGTTTCGAACATTTCGAACATATCCAATTGCAGGACGTCGGGTGTTGTTTTAACCTTGGGCAAATTACTGTTGCGGCGGCGCTGGGTGCGGGCATCGCGTGCTTCTCGCGCGGCAGAGGTCGTTTCCAGATGACTTAGGATTTCCTTGGCTCGGTCAATGATGACGGGGGGAAGCCCCGCCAAGCGGGCGACTTGAATGCCGTAGGATTTGTCTGCGGGGCCTGGCATGACTTTGCGCAGAAAGACGATTTCGTCCCTCCATTCACGCACTTCGACATGCCAGTTGCTGACGGCTGGGTGCGTGTGCTCCAAGTCGACCAACTCGTGGTAGTGGGTGGCAAACATGGTGCGAGCCCCCGTGGTATCGTGCAGGTATTCGGCAACCGACCATGCGATGGACAAACCATCAAAGGTGGCGGTGCCTCGCCCGATTTCGTCGAGGATGACGAGGGATCGCTCGGTCGCGTTGTTGAGAATGAGGGCGGTTTCGCTCATCTCCACCATGAAGGTGGATTGCCCACGAGCAAGGTCATCGCTAGCACCTACTCGGCAGAAGATACGGTCAACCAAGCCAATGCGGGCGGAGTCTGCTGGGACGAAGGAGCCCATTTGTGCCATCAGCGTAATGAGCGCCACCTGACGAATATAGGTACTTTTACCCGCCATGTTGGGGCCTGTCAAAATGAGGACACGTTGATCAGCGGCAGCCATGATGGTGTCATTGGGCACAAAGCTAGTGTCTGTCTGAACCTGTTCAATGACGGGGTGGCGACCGTTGGATATCATGATATCGCGGCTTTCATCCAAGATGGGGCGGCAGTAGTTGTGCTGGCGTGCGACTTCGGCTAGGCTGAGCAGGACATCGAGTTGCGCCAAGGCGCTGGCGCTGCGCTGAATGTCGTCCAAGAAGGCACCTACTTCATCCCGCAGGGCGCAGAAGAGCTCATACTCTAACTGGCGAGAGCGTTCATCTGCGCCAAGGATGCTACCCTCCATCTGCTTGAGTTCATCAGTCACATAACGCTCAGCATTGGCGAGTGTTTGCTTGCGGACGTAGTGGGCGGGCACCTTGGAGAGCTTGGCTTTGCTGACCTCCAAGTAGTAACCAAAGACGTTATTGAAGCGAATTTTGAGGGTATCAATACCCGTTGCATCGCGCTCGCGGGCTTCCATTTGGGCGAGCCATTGCTTGCCTTCTCGGCTAGCGATGCGGAGTTGGTCGAGCTCTTGATTGTAACCATCTTGCATCATCCCCCCTTCTTTGATGGTGACGGGTGGCTCATCCACAAGGGCATTGAGCAGCTTATCGCAAAGTTGTTGAAAATCGCCTAATTGGTCACGAAGGGGGGTAAAGTGGGTGCAGCGGTCGGCAAAGACCTCCAAATCATCGGCGACATTAGGCAGTTGGGCAAGGGAGCACGCGAGACTGAGCAAATCGCGGGCATTGCCAGCCCCCTGCGACAGGCGGGAGGAAAGGCGTTCCATATCACGAACCCCCTTGAGGGATTCACGCAGCTTACTCATCAAAAAGGCCTCGTTGATGAAGGACTCCACCATATCTTGACGGGCGAGCAGGGTATTAAGCTCATCGAGCGGGTGCAGCATCCACTCGCGCATCAAGCGGGCACCCATGGGGGTAGCGCATTGGTCAAGGGTACCAAGCAGGGTGAGCGCGCGGCCACCGCGCGCCTCCACAAGGTCAAGATTGCGACGGCTCGCCTCATCCATCAAGACCGTGTGATCCGTGGCTAGGACAGAGAGACGGCGAAGGTGATCGGTGGAACGACGCAGCTGGTACTTAAGGTAATGCAAGATAGCAGCAGCACATCCGAGAGAAGCCTTAAGATGGGCGCAGCCAAAACCATCAAGCGAATGAACGCGGAAGTGGGTCAGCAGAGAAGAAGCCGCGTGCATGGCCAAGAAGGGGTAAGCATCGTAGCAAGTCGTGACTGGAAGGTCCGCGAAGAGCTCGCGCTGCTCATCTGAAATGAGGAGCTCGCGGGCTTGGAGACGGAGGACTTCTTCTTTGAGGGAGGCGTAGTCGGGGAAGTCAGCGACATAGAAATCGCCTGTTGAGTGGTCGGCACAGGCGAGCCCCCATGATTTTTTCTCTTGGTAGCAAGCGACGATGTAGTTGTGCTCATTGGAGTTGAGCTGGGACATGTCGGAAACCGTACCGGCGGAAATGACGCGGACAATCTCGCGTTCGACCAGCTTACCGGGGATGGGGGTGCTGACCTGTTCGGCAATGGCGATACGTTTCCCGCGTTCAATTGCTTGGGCGATGTAGCCTTCGGCGGCGTGGTGGGGGACGCCACACATGGGAATCGTTTGGCGTTTGGTGAGGGTGAGGCCGAGGGCGGAAGAGGCTTCGAGCGCATCTTCGAAGAACATCTCGTAGAAGTCGCCGAGGCGGAAGAAGAGCCAGACGTCGGCTGGCAGTGACTGCTTCATGCGCAGGTACTGCTCCATCATGGGGCTAACGGAGGGGGAATCGGCCATGGGATGAGATAGCTTAGCTTATTGTGGGGGGGAATTCAAGAGTAAAGGGAGGAAGGGAGCAGGAGAAAAAGAAAACGAAGGGTTTCTTAAGGGTCGAAGACCCTTGAGCGGAGGGGTGAATCCCTGCGCAGCAGGGAGAGGACAAATTGCATGCCAATTTGAGAAGCTGAAAGCACAAGACACTTCTTGTGCGGTGCTGCGTAGCAGCATGAAGCTGAGCGCCTCCCCTAAGTTGCAGCAGAAACCAAAGAACATGAGCACAAATGCCCGGGGGGGCAAGCCAAGCACGGTGTTTTCACCAAGTTTCTGCTGCTTCTCAAATCCATCGGGCTGAAAGCCCGCTCTATTCTCCGTGGCAAACGCGTTAGCGTAAAAGCGCGGTTTGACGCTTTGCGCTTGCATCGGTAAGAAGTTTGCGACCTTCGGTCGAAGGAAGGTAGAAGCAGCAGAAACTGGGCGGATGGCTCAATGCTTGGCTTGCCCAGCGGGCATTTGTAGATTTGCTTTTGCTGGTTTCTGCTGCAACTTTGGGGGGCTTTGCCCCCCTCGCACTGCTACGCAGCGCTCACCCCCCAGCAAAGGGTCTTCGACCCTCTGCACACCCATTGTATTTTTTAGCTGTTTCTTTAGCTGTTTCTTTAGCTGTTTCTTTAGCTGCTTTTTTCTCTTGTTTTTTCCTTTGCATCACGCCTTTTTGCCTGCTACAATGCTGCTCTACATGGAGCCCCACGAGCTAAAAGAAAAATGGCGTCAGTCCCCCCACTCCCCCGGTGTCTACCTCATGAAAGGCTCCGGCGGTGGCATCATCTACGTCGGTAAAGCCAAAGACCTCCACCGCCGCCTCGCCAATTACTTCTCCCCCTCCCGCGCTACTCTCGAAAACTCGAAAACCCGCGCCCTCATTGCCGCTATCGAGGATTTCGATTACTACGAGCTTCGCAATGATCAAGAGGCGCTCATCCTCGAACAAAAGCTCATCAAGGATTATCGTCCCCGCTACAACATCCAGCTCCGCGATGATAAGCGTTACTATCTCCTCCGCGCTTCCATTCAAGAAAAGCTCCCCCGCTTCTCTCTCGTCCGTCTCAAAAAGGAGGATGGCGCCCGCTACATTGGACCCTTCGTTCATGCCAATGCTCTCAAGGAGACGGTTGAGTGGCTCAATCATCGTTTCCGTCTCCGTTCTTGCACGCTTCGCAAGCCTTCCGAAAAGGAGTACCAGCACTGCCATGATGACGTGATTCGCCATTGCTCCGCCCCCTGCATGGCGCGCATCTCTCCCGAGGAGTACCGCGCCCAGTTTGACGCTGCTCTCGGCCTCCTCGAAGGGCGTGGGCGCAAGGTCCACCTCGATGCTCTTCACGATGAGATGATGCAGGCTGCCGAAAATTTAGAGTTTGAGCAGGCCGCCCGCCTCCGCGATATCCGCGATAACATCATCAAGACCCTCGAACCCGCCCGTCGCTTCGCCCGTAAGACGGGTGACCTCCCCGGTACGGTGCGCCCCGATGAAGACCTTGCCGAGCTCGGTCAAAAGCTTCACATGCCCGCCCCGCAAATCATGGAGTGTTTCGATATCTCCAACCTTTCCGATAATCACATTGTCGCCTCCATGGTGCGTTTCACGAAGGGGCGCCCCGATAACAAGGCTTATCGTCGTTACCGCATTAAGTCGGTGGAGGGTCAAAATGACTTTGCGTCGATGTTAGAGGTCATCAAGCGTCGCTATTCCCGCATTCTTCATGAGAGCAGTGCCCTACACGCCAAGCCCGAGGGGATGGACACTTATGCGTGGCTTAAGGAGCTCAGCGCGCGTGGCGAAGCTCCCATCACTGTCCCCGACCTCGTGGTGGTTGATGGTGGCAAGGGTCAGCTGGGCATGGCTCACCAAGCCCTCACTCAAATGGGGCTGGGCGAGATGCCTCTCATTGGTCTCGCGAAGCGTGATGAGGAGGTGTACTTCCCCAATGAGAGCATGCCCTACATCCTCGATCGTGATTCGGGTGCTCTCAAGCTGCTGCAACGCTTGCGAGATGAGGCTCACCGCTTCGCCAACAACTACAACGAGTTACTTGTCCGCAAGCGGGTGAAGGAGAGCAAGCTAGATGCTTACCCCAGCATGAGCAGCAGCAAGAAGGAGCTGCTGCTTGGGCAATTTGGCAGCGTCGCCGCCATCCGCAACAAGTCGGTGGAGGAACTAGCCGCCTTGCAGGGTATCTCCAAGGCGTGGGCAGTCAAATTCCACGCTTGGTTGCAAGAAAATTAATCGACGTAAATCATGCGTTTGGTCATGCCCCCATCGATGATGAGGTTGGTGCCATTGATAAAGTCGTTCCCCTTCTCGCAAAGGAAGAGGCAGGCACGCAGGATATCCTCGGGCTTGCCCACGCGCCCCGAGGGGTGTTGGCTGTGGTCTAGCTCGCTCAAGGCTTCGTAGCCCTCGCAACAAATCCACCCAGGGCTGATGGCATTGACGGTGATGCCTGTGCCACTCAAGGAAACACACAGGCTGTTCGTCAACGAAATGATGCCGCCTTTGGAGGCTCCGTAGGCCTCCCAATCAGCTTCATTTTGATGAAATCGGGTGGAGCTCATGTTGATGATGCGCCCCCAACCCATCCCCTTGTTCGCAGCAACAAAAGCTTTAGCACAGGCAAAGGAGCCCGTCAAATTAGTCGCAATGACTTGCTCAAACTCTACCACGGCTATCTCGCCCAAAGGCTTGCTAAATTTGCTAATAGCAGCATTATTGATTAGCACAGCAGGCTGCCCCCATTCTTGGGTGATTTGCTCAAATAGCTGAGCAATAGAGCTTGTATCAGCTAAGTCAATTTGATAAGCCGCAATATTTGCAGCACCCGAAAAATCCATCGGCTGGACATCCAGCGCGCAAACCCTATACCCCTGCTGGGCAAAGCCGTGGGCTAAGCAGTTCCCAATCCCCTGTGCGGCACCTGTGATGATGGCTAAACCTCGTTCTGATTCCATGTCCCCTATGCTACCGACTCTGACTTGCTAAAACAAGGAATTTTATAACATTTTTAACTTGTCAACTTAGACCGCTACCATTATGATAGAGATATGGCTGAAATCCATCCCACTGCTATTATTGATCCCACTGCTGAATTAGCCGACGATGTTAAAGTCGGGCCTTACTGCGTCATTGGTAAACACGTCAAACTGGGTGCTGGGTGTGTCCTCCACAGCCACGTGGTCTTGGATGGACCTTCCACCTTTGGTAAGGGTAACGAATTCTTCCCCTTCTCCGTCATTGGTCTCAAATCCCAAGATTTAAAATACAAGTGCGAGCCCACCTTCTTGGAGGTAGGCGACTACAACGTCTTCCGTGAAAACAGCAACATCAACCGCTCCACCACGCCCGACACCAAGACAGTCATTGGCAGCCACAACAACTTCCTGATTAACTCCCACTGCGGGCATGAGTGCATCGTGGGTGACCACTGCATCTTCAGCGGCTATGCCGGCGTTGCTGGTCACTGCGAAATTGGCGACTACGCCATCGTCTCGGGCTTTGCCGGCCTGCATCAATTTGTCCGCGTGGGCGAGCACTCCATGATTGGCGGCTGCGCACGCATTGTGCAAGATGTCCCACCCTTCACCATTGCAGAGGGTAGCCCAGCCGCAGTGCGCGGTGTCAACCTCATCGGCATGTCCCGCCGAGGATTCTCGGATGAGGATTGCCGCGCCATGAAGCAGTGCTACAAAAAACTCTTCCTCAAGAAGAGATGCAACATTGATGAGGGCATTGCCGAATTGCTCGCTGATGAAAAATACGGCAGCAACCCCAGCCTCCTGCGCATGGTCGAGTTCATCAAAACTTCAGAGCGCGGCTTCACCCACTAAAATACCTTTCAAGCTCTGGAGCCCTCCAGAGCTTTTTTCTTTATGCGAAAACCCTACTACGTCTTTGACTTAGACGGCACCCTTGTCGAATCCCTACCCGGTATTGCGGCAGGGCTCAATCTCGCCCTCGCGTCCCTAGGCAAGCCAACCCACAGCGAACAAGCCATACGTGGCATGATTGGCAAAGGTGCGACCGAGCTCTGCGCCCAAGCCTTGGGCGCCAAGGATAGCAGCGAGCTTCAAGCCGAGCAGGTGCAAAAGCTCTTACAAGCTTTCAGCCGAGAATACGCCCAAACCCTCGATGGTGATGGCACCCTTGTCTTTGATGGCATCATCCCCATGCTGCAAGAACTCCAGACAGCGGGCTGCAAGCTCGCCATCTTGTCCAACAAACCACAGGACCCCACCGAACGCATTGCCGCCGCGCACTTTGAAGGACTGAGCATCGCCCCCGTCCTCGGATTCAGCAAAGATCGATTCCCCCGCAAGCCAGACCCTGCCGCCCTGCACTTTGTCGCCCAACAGTGGGGCATTAGCACCAGCGAAATTACCCTCATCGGAGACTCCATCCACGATGCCCACACCGCCCACAACGCGGGCAGCCAACTCATCCTCGTCAATTGGGGCTATTCCACCCAAGAGGCACTGCTCAACTGGCAAGCCGAACACGGCACCCCCATTGCGACCAGTGCCGAAAACTTAGCGGAGATATTACGGAGATTACGGAATTAAGGCTCTAGGGAACCTCTAGCAAATCCATGATGAGCTTCGATTTAACCAGCGCCTCCTGCGCGCCATCAACGCGGTAATTCTCCGACTTGATGCGATTGAGCTCACTCGTTAAAATGGCATCCAATTTACTGATTTGCTTTTCTTTTTTAAGGAAGGCTTCATCGCACTCCTCCCCCGATGGGGCAGCAGCAGGGCGACATTCGCCCATGGGGTCAACACCGGGGTATTTGTTGACCCCCGCATAGACATTGTTAACCGCTTTAAGGAAGGCGGGGATATTCTTTTCCGACTTCGTCTTTTTAGCAGCAGCGAGCAATTTCTTTTTACAACTGATGGTAAAACCCACCCACTGCTGGGCTTCTTGCTTAGACACATTCTTTGCTGCCGCCTCAGCCATGGGGCTAAGCGTTACCAGTAAGAGCAACAACAGCACCCTCCTCATCCAAGACAAAATATTCATATCGTTAATCTAACACATTGAGCAGATAATACAAGACATTTAAGCCCTCCTTAATCCCTATGGTAGGGCGAACCCGCTAAAATCGTATGCACCCGATAAATCTGCTCCATGAGCACTAAGAGCGCAAGCTCGTGCTGCATCGTGTGAGCACCGAGGCAAAGCTTGATATCAGCCGCTTGGCGCAAGGCCTCGGTGTGGCCATCGGCCGCACCAATCAAAAAAGCTACCTTTTTGACGGAATGCAACTGCCAGTGGCGGAGATGCTTTTCAAACTCGCGCGTCTTCCAACTCTGCCCACGCTCATCCAGTACAATGCGCAGACAACCCGCACTCGCCTCCATCAGCCGAGCCGAGACATCCTCACTCGAACCCGCCTTCACATAGCGAATCGAGACCTTACCCAAGGGCTTGAGTCGTTGCTCAAAAAAAGCAATGCCATCACGGGCATAAGCAATAGCGGGTTTACCCGCGACAATGACCTGAATTTCCATAAACACTAGCTTACTACCTTTAAGACATTAAAGGAAGCCCCAATGTATCCAAATCTTCATGAGGGCACCTTGAAAAGTCTTGCATATTTGCCAGCAGTAGGCTATGCTCCCCTGCATGTTCGTAGATAATATTCGAATCTTCGCCCGCGCGGGCAAGGGAGGCGATGGCCTCAACAGCTTCCGACGCGAAAAATTTAAGCCTCGTGGCGGTCCAGATGGCGGCGACGGTGGCAATGGTGGCAGCATCATTATCGAAGTCGCAGGTGGATCCAATGACCTGCGCCAATACTTCTTTGACCCCAAGCTCATTGCTCGTGATGGTCACAACGGCATGCACAACCGCAAGCATGGCAAATCAGGTAAAGACGTCATCGGACGCGTGCCCCCTGGTACCATCATCTACCGCAGTAACGCGTCATCCCTTCAAGAATCCTCATGGTTGGAACGCGAAGGCGACGGTATTGAGCTAGAACAAATTGCCGACCTCACCGAACCGGGGGAACGCTTCGTCCTCTGCCAAGGAGGCAAGGGCGGACGTGGCAACTGGCACTTCAAGAGCTCCACCAACCGAGCACCGCTGGAATACGAGCCCGGAACCGATTGCGAGCAAGGCGTCTTCTTCTTTGAACTGCGACGCATTGCCGATGCGGGCTTTGTCGGTTACCCCAACGCGGGCAAAAGCACCCTCTTGGGGGCCATCTCGGCCGCCAAGCCCAAGGTTGCCAACTACCCCTTCACCACCCTGCAACCCATCGTGGGCATGGTAGAATTCCCCGACTTCTCCCGCTGCGTCGTCGCAGACATCCCCGGAATCATCGAGGGAGCCTCGCAAAACCGCGGTCTGGGGCACGAATTCCTGCGCCACATCATGCGCTGCCAAATCCTCATCTTCGTAGTGGACATGACAGGTCTGGAGCACGACCCCATCGAAGCCATCGGCACCCTTCGTAAAGAAGTCAAACTCTACTCCGAAGAGCTGGCCGAGCGCCACTGGGTCATCGTCGCCAACAAGATGGATGACGAAGCCTCCATCGACAACTACAACGCCCTCAAGGCACGCTTCCCCAAGGTAGAAATTTTACCCATGTCGGCAGCAGAAGGCGATGGCGTGGATCAGTTCAAGACCCGCCTCAAAGAAATTTTGGAGGAAGAAACGGCTAAGAACATCCACATCAAGGAACAAGAAGCCAAGGCAGAGGCCGAAGCAGCAGCCCTCGCCGCCGCCGAATTAGCAGAAAACGAAGCCACAGAAGAGGACGAATCCCCCTGTGAGTGTGCCGATTTTTCACAAGATTGCGATTAAAAATACAATCTAAGCAAAAAAAAGCTTGCAAGTGCGGGGATGATTCGTTATAATCCCCCCGCACTAAAGCAAAGCAGGGATAGCTCAGTTGGTAGAGCAACACCTTGACATGGTGGAGGTCGTAGGTTCGAGTCCTATTCTCTGTATCAAAAACAACCCGCTTGCTTCAAGCACAATATAAGCCCACTTCGGTGGGCTTTTTTGTGCTTAGGTTCCCTTTAGTCGTATCATGATTTTCAGCTTGATGCTGGCTTGGCGGAGCACGAGCTTACACTACCCGCTTGGGGCGATTGATGCGATACTAGCACCATCTCAACACCTATATAAGAGATGGATACCATAAAAACAGAAACAGATACAGAAACAGGGGCTACTACAGATACAAGGACATCGTGGTTTGCTACATGGCTTCAAAGCTTGGGGATGAGCCAAACTTGGGCCAACATCATCGCAACAGCACTCGTCAGCGCAGCTACAGCTGTGTTCGCCTTGCTGCAAACAAGCTGCGGCTTGACCCACATTGATAGCACCCCTACGGCTACCACCCTCCTTGGGGTGGATGGCAGCCAAGCGATCATTAGCTCCACCCCAGCTGGTGGTTTAAGCTTCACATGGACCCAAGTCACACCCGAGGCTGAATCAGTCGGGAACGTGATTCTTGTGGATGGCGAGGCAAAGTAAAAAACACAGCCCACAAAGCCCACCTCGGTGGGCTTTTTTTACCAAAATGAAGGACAAAAAAGAAAAAATGCCCCTCTTTTGCCGATTCTTCTTTTTTTTACTTGCGACATCGGTCAAGTTATGGTATCTCTAAATGTAACATGAAGCGCTTACTCCTCTCTACAGTTTTATTATTGGGTCTTGCTGGCGGCACTCTCGCCGACATTCAAGCTCCCCCAGCTTCGGAATACACTGCTACCCGCAAGCTTGGTCGTGCCTTGGGCAACATCGTCTTCGCTATTGAAGAATTACCTCTCACCATCATTCGTTGGAATGGCGTTGAAGGTAACTATGCAGGTGCCTCCGTTGGTGTTGTTGATGGCTTTGCTCGTACCTTCACTCGCATTGGCTACGGCTTTTACGAGCTGGTGACCTTCTGGGCTCCTACCTACAAGTGCACCTACCGTCCTCCTTACCAAGGCTCCTGCGGACGCAGCGGCTTGAAGGAATACAATACTTGGTCTGGCTTTACTGAATTCCCTGACGAAATCAGCAACCAAAGCAAGTACGGCTACACTCGTATGGATGCCAACTAAAGTTTTTTTGTTTATTGTTTATTTTGTTGAGAACATCGCCTCTTCGGGGGCGATGTTTTTTTATTCGCCAGTTGCACTACTTTTGAGAACCTTGCAAAATTAACACTGACTCTATGCCATGGTCGACAATACAGCCAATCGTGCGATAAGAGAATCTCAACGATTTATATCATTAAGTTAAGGGGGGCACCAAGCAACGGGAAGCAATGCAACATTGCACCCACCGCTTCGTTAAACGCGCGCAGCAGCGGAGATGATAGCCGCAGGGTACAAGATATGCTCTTGCACTTGAATGCGGGCATGCAGCGTTGCCGATGTATCATCTGGCAGCACAGGCACGTAGGCCTGCATCAAAATCTCGCCCGTATCCATTCCGGCATCGACATAGTGCACGGTGCAGCCCGCTTGTGTGGCGCCGGCTTCCAAGGCCTGCGTCCATGCCTCCACCCCAGGGAATTGGGGCAACAAGGCGGGGTGAATGTTCAAGATGCGGTTTGGGAACACATCCAAAAGCGGTGCTTTAACCAAGCGCATGAAACCAGCCAAGCAGATGAAGTCCACCTCCAAATCCTTGAGCTGCGCCGCCAACACCTCCTGACATTCAAGCGGAAATTTATTCTTAAACCCTTGGCAATCCAACATGGCCGTGGGGATGCCGCGCTTTTGGGCACGCTCGATGATGTAGGCTCCTTCAATATCAGAGAGGACGATGACGACCTCTGCATGGAGACGGCCTGCGTCAATGGCTTCAAAAATCGATTGTGCGTTCGAGCCGGAGCCAGAACCGAGGATGGCGAGTCGGAGTTTCTTATTCATGCAAAAAGGGTGATTTAGTGCTTGGGGAATATCTTACACTGCGTGCGGTAAAAACGCAAGCCTAGCAAGATGCTAGTCAGCGAAAGAGCCACAATAAAACTCACCCACGCACCCGATGGTCCCATGGCCGGCACAATCCAATCAGTGCGGATGAGGGAGTAAGAGAGGGGGAATCCGATGACCCAATAGGAGCAAATATTGACGCTGCTGAGAATTTTGGTGTCGTGGCAGCCGCGTAAGAGCCCCGCAAAGAGTGCCTGCAAGGCATCGGGGAACTGATACACACCACAGAGAATAAGCAGCAGTTGCGCAGTCTCAATGATGGGGGCAGAATCGGTAAATTGCTCCAAAATAGGGTAGCGCAGCAGGTAGAGTGCCGTCATCACGCACAGGGAAAGACATGTCGTGGTGATGATCAGCGTACTCACCAAGTTACGGAACTTCGTCTCCTGCCCCGCCCCAATGTGGAAGGAGGCGCGAATAGATGCCGCTACGCTTAAAGACATGGGCAACATGAACAAACTACCCGAAATAGTAATGGCGACCTGCTGCGCGCTCATGGCCGTGTTCCCCAGCGGGGCAATCACCAAGCCAATGGCACAAAAGAAAGTCATCTCACAAAGAATCGCAATACCGATGGGAATCCCCATGCGCAGCACAGGCTGGCACACGCACCAGTCAGGGCGGCGCAGTGCAATCAAATGGAAGGCATTTTGACGATGGCGACGAGCCAGCATCATGATAGCCAGCATACCCAAACTAATAAACCAAGTGATAATGGATGTCGCCAGTCCGCAGCCAATCCCGCCCATGGCAGGGATGGGCCCCCAACCAAAGACAAAAGCCCAATTGAGCGGGAAGTTAATCAACAGACCCAACACAGACATCACCATCGCAGGGCGCGTTTGGTGATGCCCTTCAAAATAACCACTAAAGACACGCATCATGATGGTAGCGGGCACCCCCCACATCATCGCAAACACGTAGCCAGTCGCAATGCGAACCGTCTCCGCATCATCCGAAACATAGGGGAAAATACGACTCAAAGCCCCAAGCAGCAAGATAGCCAAGGCAGCAATAAGTACCGCCAACATCTTTGATTGGCTGAGCAGAGCGCCAATATTACCCCCCTTCCCCTCTCCGCGATAGCGGGAAATCATAGGCCCAATAATCGTCAACACCGAGCCCAAGGAAATAATGACAGGCCAGCAGATGGAACTACCAATAGCCACGCCAGCCAGATTCGTCTCCCCCGCCTTACCAGCAACCAGCGTATCAATCAAACTCATCCCCGTATTCATCAAATAGGCAATATAGAGGGGGAACATGATGACAAGACTCTGCTTAAGTTCCTGCCAATCAAAAAAGCGACGTTTACTGGGTGACTGCGTAGAAGAAATCGTAGACATGTAGGATAGAATAAGGGAAGAAAAAAAGCGCATGTCATGCAACATGCGCTTTTTAGCATCTGGTACGGGACTCGAACCCGTGTTGCCCGCGTGAAAGGCGGGAGTCCTAGACCGCTAGACGAACCAGACTTTTTTTAGGTTTACCCCTCGTTGAAGAGGTGTGCGCAGATTATACACGTTTACAAAAACGAAGTCAAGCAAGAAAAGAAACTTTTTTCATTTTTTATTATTTTTCTTAAATTCCTTCTTTTAGCTTGACCCAAGGCCATGTTTATGGTTAAATCTTCTCCGCACACCGCAAAGCCAGCTTGGCGGAATTGGTAGACGCGCTCGACTCAAAATCGAGTTCTAACGAGTGTGGGTTCGAGTCCCACAGCTGGTATATAAATCGCACTTTCAAGGGGGTTCAGTAACACGCTGAACCCCCTTTGCTTTGCGGGTTGCAGCGTTTTTGGATTGCGTACAGTCACAGAAGCCGACGTGCAAGCCACCATTGATGCCACCTATGGAGGGCGCAGCCTTGAGCAAAGCCTCAAAGACCTTGACGACTATGAAGCAGAGCAAAAGCAACAGGACGAAAACCCACAAGGGCACCTTGCAAAATTAGTCTGAATGCCTCGGATTAAACCCTAAATCGATTTTTTTCGGGTCTTTCTTGAAATGCGATGCAAATTTGTGACTTTTGCGCCTTTTTTAGGTCAAATCT
>JAWXTZ010000020.1:0-23087 GCA_044433085.1 Akkermansia sp. | reverse complement strand
CCTTCCCATTCATAAGGATATCGACGCTGCTCAAGAAGAAGCCCTTGGTGAAAACAAGATTGGCACCACCCTTCAAGGTATCGGACCAACTTATGCAGACAAGGCACGTCGCATCGGCATCCGCATGGTGGACTTCCTTGACGCTGACCACCTCAAGAATGTTCTTGAATCCCGCGTGAAGATTGCTAACGAAGAACTCGTCCGCCTCGGGTGGAAGCCTGCTGACCCAGCAACGACCATCGACGCCATCATGGCAGAAGCCGATATCCTTCGCCCCTTCATCTGCGACACCATTCCTGTACTTGCAAAGGCTGTTAAGGAAAACAAGGTCATGTTGTTTGAAGGTGCACAAGGCGCGATGCTCGACATCGACTTTGGTACCTACCCCTTCGTCACCAGCTCCAACACAAGCGCAGGTGGCTGCTGCACCGGCTCTGGTGTTGCCCCAACCCGCATCGACAAGTGCATTGGTGTTTGCAAGGCATACACAACACGTGTAGG
Source organism: Akkermansia sp. (assembly GCA_044433085.1). Taxonomy (GTDB): domain Bacteria; phylum Verrucomicrobiota; class Verrucomicrobiia; order Verrucomicrobiales; family Akkermansiaceae; genus Akkermansia. The sequence goes on along the minus strand of JAWXTZ010000020.1, from coordinate 22,586 downwards.
CTCTGGCCCATTTGCTACGGAAGATGACGAAATTGCTGATTACCTCCACGGTCTCGGTCGTGAATTCGGTGCAACCACAGGTCGTCCGCGTCGCTGTGGCTGGGCTGACGGTACCGTTCTTCGCTATTCCGCTACCATCAATGGCTTCAACGAAATGGCCATGACCAACCTCGACGGTTTGGATGAAATGGAAAGCATCAAGATTTGCACATCCTACGAACTCAATGGTAAAACCCTCCTTTACCCACCTGCACTCATCGACGATTGGGGCAAGTGCGTACCTGTTTACGAAGAGCTGCCAGGTTGGCAACAAGACACAAGCAAGTGCACGACTTGGGACGAACTTCCAGAGAACTGCAAGGCATATGTCAAGCGCTTCGGTGAAATCATCGAATGCCCCGTCGGCTCTGTAGGCGTTGGCCCAGACCGCGAACAAACCATCACCACACCACTTGCTTAAGGGCACCTTAACAAGTTTACCCAAAAATCCCCTGCTCTGTGAGCAGGGGATTTTTCTTTAAAAAAAGAGTCGTGATGCCGTTTTAGCGGCCAATCCAAGTCAGTCGGTGCCAAATAGCTTCTAGGGGACCACGCTTGAATTTTTTGAGGTAGAAATGCGTAGCCACGATTTGCAACGCAATCAGTGCGAGCGCCAGTAGCGCGCTACTAGCCATGTTGAGGTAAGGCGCGAGCCCGAGACCAACAGGGTAAAAGATGCAGCAACCCATCACGGACTGCATGATGTAATTGCTCAGACTTGCCTTACCGTAAGTAGCAAGGTGTTTTGTGAGGGATCGAAACGCCTCCGTTCTATACAGGAGGAGGAAGAGAGAAACCGTTATTGACGTCAGGCTGAAATCAAACCACGAAGCAGAAATGTCACGCAGTGGCTGCATGCGAGGGTCGGTGATGAAAAGCGCCTTCATCCCCATAACGAAGGGATAGATAACAACAGCGGCAATGAAGCTGCCGCAAAAGAGTTTAACCCAGAATTGCTGACTTTTTGCCGATGCATCAAAGAGTTGCTCTCGACCTGCAGCGTAGCCTAGGATGAAGAGCGCACAGGTTTGCGCAATGCGCCCCATGTCAAATTTCCACATACTGCTAGCGTAGCAACCTAAACTGATATTGGACCATATGGTACTCAGCCACTCGCCTTTTGCAAGATTTTCCTTCATCGGGGCGTAGTTGTTCAAGTACCCATTATCAAAGGGGACATACTGCGGGTCAAGGAGTGTACGAATGTACATGTACCATTCACCCGGCAGCAAAAGGAAGAGGGCGGCAATCACGAGTAAGAGTCGCGTGGAGCACTTACGCAGCGGAACGAGAATCACCCCGCAAACGGCATAGCTAACAAGCACATCGCCCGCAAAGAAAGCGACATTAAATAGACCGAAGCCCAGCAACAGAATCATGCGCCAAATGAAACGCCACGTCAAATCACCGCCCTGCTTAACTTGCTTGTCGTAGATGAGGTAAAAGGTGAACCCAAACAGCAAAGCGAAAATATTAAATGCTTTGCCAGTAAAAAGAAAGACGAGGACATCGCGGATGGATTGGTTCCACGCAATCATCCAAGGCTCTGTGTAGACAACATACTCGTGGTAGGAGTAGTGCTGCGTCGCATGCAGCAACAAGAGCGAAGCTACCACGTAGCCACGTAGAGCATCGACGGAATTAATGCGCTTGGCGCCTCTTGTTGGCAGTTCTAGGCTAATTTTCTCAATCTTCTTTTTCCTCACCCTTAGCGCGAGGGGCATTTTGTCCGCCGATGAGCAGAACCATTTCCCCCTTGGGTGGCTGCTTGGTAAATTGCTCGGCTAGTTCAGCGGCACTACCACGATGGTAGCTTTCAAATTTTTTGGTCAGTTCTCGTGCCAAGCAAACAGGAACACTGGGGTCAATCTTCACCAATGCTTGCAAGGTCTTGACAATGCGATAGGGAGATTCGTAAAAGATGCTGGTGTGTGACGCTTCCACCGCTGTTGTCAGCATCGTTGCCTTGCGACCTGATTTAACAGGTAAGAAACCAGCAAAGAAAAAGGCATCACTGGGCAGGCCCGAGCCTACTAAGGCTGTCACGACGGCCGAGGGACCAGGTAAAACGGTAAAATCGACCTGCTGGGCTTTGAGCTCCTGAATCAAGCGGTAACCGGGGTCGCTGACACCGGGCATCCCCGCGTCGGTCACGACTGCGAATCGCTCACCTGCGAGGGCACGTGTCGCAATCTCGCCTGCACGCTGAGATTCATTATGCTCGTGCATGCTGAGCAATTTCTTATTTTTGATTTCGTAGTGAGCGAGCAGCAGCCCTGTATGGCGGGTATCTTCACAACAGATGGTTTCCACCTCCTCCAAGATTTGGAGGGCACGACGCGTGATGTCCGCCCTATTACCGATGGGTAGGGGGACGAAGGTAACAGGGTATTCAATCATTGCGTGCTAATGCTAAGGGCGATGTCTTCTGCCAGTTTTCGGGCAGCATAGGATATGGCGTTATCGCGCGCCATCTGGGTGTTGGTTTCTTCATTATAGAAGCTCGCTCTCTTCGTCAATGTTCTAGACATAAGCGTCTCATTGGTCTTTGTTTCCACAATGCGATAATGGACGGTTAACACCAAATCAAGCTCGGTGCTGATGTAGGTATTAGACGATTTCACTTGGAGGGATTGGAAACTGATGTTGCTGATTTTTCCTTCAATTCGGAAGTCGCAGTCACCAGATGAGGCGAGTTTATAGGTTCCATCACGTTGAACCATATCCGTGATTGCATTTGTCACCAAAACACCAGCTTGCACTTCGAGCGAGTTGTTTTCAAACATGCGCACCGAGAAGGTGTCCATATGCTCTAACGGCACCGCCTTCACACCATCGAGGTGATAGCCACACGAGCTCAAGCAGAACAAGGAGGCTACGATGGGGAGACATCTCATCCAATTCAAAATCTTCATGTGCTGCGTTCTCCTCGTTCTTTATGATGCTTGCTGGGCGGCCAATTCTTCCTGACGCAATTGTTGCGCTTGTGGGAGCAATTTGCTAGCCTCTGCTGCGGCAGCAGGGTTGATGGACTTCTTGCGAATCACTTCCTTCAGGCAGAAGATGGCTGCATCGTATTGTTTGCTGCGGTTCATGTAGTAGAGGGCAACATCAAGCTCCTGATCCACCATCAAGCTGCGCATTGAAGCGGCTTGAGCAAGTGCCTTGCCTGCGTCCTTATGGTCAGGGAAGCGAAGGGAAAATTCCTCATAGGATTCCTCTGCCTTGGACAGGTTGGCGAGGTTATGGTCACCACGTGTCTCGCTAGTCGCCCAAAGGTGCGCCACCATCAGCTGGGCGCTAGGTGCGTATTTGCTGTTGGGGTAGTTTTCTACAATCAAGGTATAGGTTGCGCGAGCATCGATATAGCGCTCGCGATCCATGAAGTATTGAGCCAAGATGGAAGCGGTTGAAGCAGCCATCTCATTGTATGGGGCATTTTTAATGATGGTGCGGAACCATTCAATCACCACGGAAGAGTCCATATCGACCTTCCATGCACCCCAAAGAACTTCGCCTTTCAACTCGCCCTTGGCTGCGTGATGCGCCATTTCCAACTGGGCGGCCAAGGACTTCATGTACAGGGGGCTGCCAGCAAAATCTTCTACGACGCGTTGGTATTGCTTGAAGGCATCTCGGTAGTCCTCTGTCTTTTCATAGCACTGTGCCGTCATGTAGCGTGCCAAGGGTGCGCAGCTGGCGGTACGGTGATGAACGTTGATGCGATTGAGCTTCTTACGCGCCTTTTTGTATTCGCCAGCTTGATAAAAGGCATTGGCTTCGGCCATCAAGGCATCAGCCTCGGCATCGACCAGTCGGATGGTCCCTGCAGGGATCGCATCGTCAGGGCTATTTTGGCACATGGTCAAGAGGCTTACACCAACAGCGGTAAGGGCAAATAAAAGGGCGCGATTCGTCTTCATCAAGAGGAGGGGGAAAGGGAAAGAACGCGCGCCATGACAGGCGCGCGTTAGGTTTATTGAGTTAAACGTTATTTTTTACCGTAAACGGCATCGGGGTCAAAGGTGCAACCTTCGTCAGCTGCATCCAATTGAACAGGTGTACCTTCAACAGCCGCATCACCGAATGGGACGGAGCGGAAGAAGCAGGAGTGGTGACCTGTGTGGCATGCGCCAGCACCAATTTGGTCGCAAACGATGATCAGGGCATCTTGGTCGCAGTCAACAAGGATTTGATGAACCTTTTGGATGTGACCGGAGGTGAGACCCTTGTGCCAGATTTCCTGACGGGAACGAGAGTAGTAGACCGCTTCGCCCAAGGCGATGGTCATCTTGAGGGATTCTTCATTCATGTAGGCCAGCATGAGGGGCATGTTGGTCTTGTAGTCAATGGCCATAGCGGGAATGAGTCCGTTGGCATCGAACTTGGGAGTGAAGTCCATGTTCTTTTCAACTTCTTTGTAGCTGCCACGTGGGGCAAACACGATGTTTTTTGTCGACATAACTGGATTTATTATACTAAGCTCTGCCTAAATAGCAAGAGTAGATTCTTGATTTTGGTAGACAGAGTTGTGATTTTCTCTTAGTGCTGATTCTTATTAGAAACATCAAACGCACCTTCTTGGTCGCGTTTGAACTCCATCTGACGCTCGGTGTAAGAACCGTCGTTCATCACGAAGCGGACGCGTAAAATGCAATCTTCCTTTTGAATATGCGCCATCTCTTCCCACGGAAGGTTCAACTGCACACGGGACTTACCTTCGGGCAGGGCGACAAAACCTACCGCTTCATAATTGGCATTAACTCCCGTTGGGGACTCTTCCACATAGGCAATGACGGACTTGAGCTCATCCGATTGATAGGTGATTGATAAGTTGATGCCCGCAGCGGTGTAGTTTGCAGAAATGTTATCAATCAGTAGATTGTTGACGTGGTCTTGGTAAAAGCGTGGGGATTTCTGGGGCGAAAAGACTTCGCAAGCATCAAGGATGGCACAGCTCGCTTCAGTCAGGAAGGTGGGTCTTTGGGCAAAGCTGTGGTTCCCTGCCCCCATTAAGGCGGTGCCAAGGCTTTCCTCCTCCGAAGTAGAGGCGTGGTTATGGGGCAGGTTGAGCCCATGTCCCAACTCGTGCAGCAGACCACCATACCATTTGGTCAATAAAAGCCCCTTGCGGCTATCTTGTCCGAGGTGTTTGATGTCAAAATCTTTGTAATCAAGCGCGCAGCAGCTACGGCCTAGACCATAAAAGGGAACTCCCCCAGGATTGGAGTCGTCATACTCTTCATCATAGAGTGTTGGGAAAATAATCAGGGTATGCTGACTCTTGCGACGATGAGGTTCCGCATCCAGCCACGCGTTAACTTCCTCCGCTGCTCGCGAGCCGCCCCCATTGCTATAGGGGTAGTCCGCTGCGGGATTCTTGGCTTTGTAGACGAGGATGTTGATGCTCTCTGGGCCAGTTTGCTCTAAGCCGAAACTGCGGAATCCAAAGCCGTTGCGCTGCATTTCCATGCCATAGAACTCTTGCCCAAATAAGAGCAACTCGCTGATTCGCTCTTGGTAGCCTTCGATTGGCTCTCGGTCAGAACCGAGGAAGTAGACCACATTGAGCTGGTAGGCGGACAAATCTGACAACGTCTCGATTTCTGGCCCGTCTTGCGCATGAGCAAGGGGGCTGATAACAGTGCAAGCAGAACCGAGAAAAAGACCCGCCATCACATAGGAAAGAGTTTTGTTCATGCCAACATGATACGCTAGCAAAAGGCTGATTTCAAGTGAATAGCAGAGAATTTTAAAGAAAAAACGGCTACTCCTTGACGAGTAGCCGTTTGTTGAATTGTTGATGCCACCATCAGATATCCCAATGGTCAAGCCATTTGAAGGAGACAATCTTAAATTGACGGCCTAAGACCTTGTTGACCTTACTCAGCGGGCGGGAATTACTACTCGCACCTGCCGTGTTGCTGACCGCCGCATCGGTGGGCAAGTTGCTTGGGTCAACATAATCGACGCAGCGTTGTACCGTTGCTTCACACCATGCTTGGGAGAGCACCGCGTTGTTCTTGTTCTTCACGCAGCCGTAGGATCGCACGGTGAAGGTGTCATCACGAACGGTCAGAATATTGCCAAGCGAGGTCAACACATCACTTTGGATGAGGTAACCGGGAGCCCCCGTGTAAAGTGAACCTTCTGCTGCTTTAGGGAATTTGTAGAACCCACCCGACTTAGCGGTCGAGATGACCTCCTCATTAAAGTCACTGTTCAATCCCGCATTGTCGATAGCTGTTTGCAGGGCTCCTTTCAGCGAGTTGGCGTCACTGCCAGACTCCAGTCGGCGGTTGACGAATTCTGACATGCTGAGGAATGGTCCGCGTTCGCGCACTTGCTTGACCATTTCTTCAGCCAAGCGACGAACACCGTCGGCCGTGAGCTTACGAACTTCGCCCCATGCGGTTGCAGCGCTATTGCCTGTCTGACGCAAATTGGCATCACCACGCTTCATGCTGAAGCGACCTAAGGAATCAAGGCTCTTATCGGTGGTCGAAAGCATGAAGCGAGAGAAGACCACATCGGTGTCATTTCGACTCGATTCCACCTTGGTCAATTGACCCTTAGAGACATTGGAGACGAGTTCACGCTTGGAGAGACCGAGGAGTACGGCCGTCCATGCCTCCACCGAGGTGGAGTTGACATTGAAACCACCATCAATGACGAGGTACTGTGCGACATACTTCCAACCATCACTATCCATCAGGCGATTGATGACGGCACTGTCGGACAGCGCGGTGACATTCTTCTTGTAGCGAGAGACTGGCAAATCAGACTTTCCAGAGAGGAACTCGGTAAGCACTTGCTTGGCTTCTACCTTACCATTGGCCAAGGGGCGGTCGGAGATGGAGGAGCAGAAGAAGCTATCCCAAAGTGCATCATTGATGAGCAGACCGTGGTCGTAGCAATCGTTAAAGATACTGGAACCACCTGATTGTTTCACGAAGTCAGGAGTTTCCACCACATTCTTGGCATAGATATCATCCATGGGCAAGGTGGGGTCAGCAAAGGAGTTGCCAATACCATTGCTTGGAACACCCATTTGGTACTGCATACTGGCATGTCGAGAGACAAATTTGGAGCTTGAGCCTTGCTTATACCAACCTGGTGTCAGTCGCATCCCCGAAAAACCTGCCAAGGAGAAAGGTGGATGGACAGGAAGCTCGGCAGCGGCTACGTAAGAAGCTTGCTCACCATTGTTCGTCACACCAATGGTTCCATTATTACCGATGTTGGCAATGTCTGCCCCACCCATACCAGCGTCCAAGGTTGAAAGTTGGAAAGGGTTATAGGCGCGTTGTTCATCATTAGGGTTGTAGATTTGCGAACCAAAGAAAACTGGGCTTGAGTGCTGCCATATTTTGGAGCGGAAATCCCCTGGCACCAGCGGCGTGCTCGCTTGCGCATCCGCAGACTTAATCGTAAAACCGACCGAAGCGATAATTTCTGGATTTTCATCATCAATTTGATCAGGCGTAACATAGGTGTATCGATCAATAATCGTTGTATTCGCAGGGGGGGACTTAGGATCGTACCAACTCAAGTAACCCTGACTTGGGGAGACCCCTTCCTTACCATTGTAAATATCGGTATCATCGGAACTTTCACTCATCCCATCATATCCATAAGCATAGGCCAAGGTTGGTATTTGGGCTATATCTGGAGTCGTGGATGATTCGCCGATGCGCTCCATATAATCATTGGTAAAGTTCCAAGGATCGACGTCTTCTGTTTTGGGTTTGAAGGAATTGGAGCCAGCATCCAAATCCCCTTCGATGCCAAAACGGAGACTGAATTTGACGTAGCCTTCCTCAATGTACTCAAGCTGACAGGCATTCACACTGGCTAAGTAGTGAGCTTGGTTGGAAGCAAGACCCTCTGGGTGGTATCCCAAGACAAGGTGATTTTCAAAGGTCGAGCTGACTTCATACATGTCCTTCTGTTTTGAAAACAATAAGACTTCGCCCGCTTCAAATTCGATATCAGCACTGGCTTCGGTAAATGATTTAACGAAGAAGCTACCGTAGTCAGACTTGAAGGATTCGTTTCGGAACTGCTCTGGAGAAGAAGAGTTGGCATTGGTGTATTTGCGGGTGAGGGCGCTGTAAGCCCAACCATCACTACCATCAGTCGTACCTCTATCTTTCCACTCAATCTTACTTTGAATGAACAGAGTGCGATAAGGAACAGTATACGTCCAAAGTTTCTTACCTTCAACCTTCATAGGGACATTGTAGGGATTCCACCAAAGAATGGTGGGACCAAAGGCCAAACTTACCTGAACGTCAATACCGACACCTTCTTCAGGGTCAGCATTGGGGTGATCCTCCGTCATCGGAATAAAATTACTCAGATAGGCAATCATGATGGGCACACGGGCGTAGCCTGCTGTTTTACTGCCAGATTCCAACAAAGACTTAGAATCATACCCCGAACCACCTTCGGCCTTAATCAAGTCACCACTCATGCGGGTGTAGGCGCCCGTGACGCCACCTTGAAGGCGGGCGCTGAAGTTGGTGTCACCACCTGATCCATCAGGCCATGTGTTGTAGTAGGCGTGCATGGTTTGCCATGAGCCGATGGGTAAGTCGCGTTCGGCGGCTTGGGGTACATCGCCCCCCTGCTCTACGATGGGGCAGTCTTGGTTGGTGCGGCGTGCAAAGTCGGTGCCATTCAGATTGTCCTTATTGAACAGCAGGCAGAGGTCTTTCTTCAAGCCACCATTGCGAACATCGGTGGCCAAGGAGTAGGAACTTGTGCTGACATCATAGAAGTAGGCGGCGCCTGCTTCGCGAGAGCCATCGGCAAGCAGAGGTAAGGAGCCCAAGGAGAGCAATCGGCTTGGCTCCTCGATACGATTGGGAAGGAAGCGGAGTTGGTCGTTCTCGCTAAAGACGGCAGCTGGGGTATCCCAAGTGCGGGCGAGAAGTTCCACCGTGTCATTGGTCTTTTCCGCATCCTTGGTATTGACCTTGGCCTTTTGGTTTTCACCACCAACCCACCATGCGAATTGCGCCACATTGCTACCAGAAGCGGGCATGCTAATCAAATCCGCATAGATGTAGTTATTGCTGGGACCCATGCGCCCGAGGGTACCTTCGCCCACCAAGCAAATGCGCTTGCCGGGCTTGCGGGAGGACAGGGAGTCATAGCCCCTAGGGTCCATCGTGTCGCGCTTATTGGTGGAGGAAATCAACCAACGGCGGAACATCTTGGTGCGTCCCTTGTCGTAAGTTGTCTTGATGCTGTTGGCGTGACCAGCATCACTGGAACCGTAGATGGGGCCATCCCAGCTGTTCCAAACACCGAGGATGTAGGCGGCATTGGGGATGTTGGAGCCATTGCTGTTCGACATGATGCCCGAGTTGGCCGAGACGCGTTGGTCGGGCCCGAGTTCGGTTTGCAGCTGACCGATGGCGGCATCCAAACCAATCAAGGCCTGTTGTCGGGCAGCGGCTGTGAGCATGCTCTGCATCGCGATGCGACTTTGAGAGGAAGCAAGAGCCATCAAACCCACCGCAACGGAGGCTAAGAGAATCATCAAAGTCATGGTTGCCACGATGGCAAAACCATGTTTCTTGGGCTTGCGAGAAGTAGGGAAAAGTACGTTATTAACCTTCATAAATGGGTCTAAATTTTACTCTATCATTCTACTTGTCTACCCCGCCTTTCGTCAAGTAAAATCTAGGATTCAAGGGACTTTATTTCATATCTCGGACAAAGCACCTAGCTTCAATGAATCAGCGTGCCCCAAGCAAGCTAGCAATGATGACAGTTGCGCCATTTTTTGATTAACTGATGGGCGACAAGAGCACCATGCCCTGCAATTCTCAAGGGAACCACGGCATGAAGGCCACGCGGCCCGACCCTGAATAAGGCAATCCACGCAGCCGATTTGTCACCTAATCATACCTATATATATTCTAATAGAAAATACATCCAATGGCTGATATTGAAAATAACTACCAAGTTAAGTACAGCGAAAAGTGGGGGTCCTACCTCCAACAAGAGGCATCTCGCCTCGACAAATACGTCACGGTTGAATCCAACCTAGCCGGCAAGATGGTCGCCTTTGACCAGTTTGGCCTCTTGAGCTTCACCGAAAAGACATCCCGCATGGCTTCCACCGTGCTTGATGAAGCCCCAACGACCCGTCGTGTGATGTACCCTCACATCTACACCAAGGCTGTCGGCTTTGATGAATACGACTTTAAGAAGTTGGCGCAGAATGATGTGCCCGTCTCGAAGACGATTGAAAGCATGCGCGCTGCTGCGGCTCGTTGCATGGATAATGTGATGCTCAACGGCTTCCTTGGCACCAACTACACGGGCGAACATGGCACAACCAATGTCAACTTCCCCACCAGCCAAGTGATTGCGGAAGATTATGTAGAAAGCGGCACTGCGGTTGACAGCAACTTGACGGTCTCTAAACTGCGCGAAGCCCTCAGCATGTTGCACCGTGCCGAAGCGTGGAGTGATGAACGCCGCGCCTACGGTGACGAGCTTGTGCTCGCCTGCACCAGCAGCCAAATCAATTCCCTGCTCAAGGAGCCAGAGGTGTCTAGCTACGACTACAACACCGTGCGCGCCCTTGCGGAAGGCAAGATTGACTCCTTCATGGGCTTCAAGATTATCCGTACGGAACAGTTGCCTGTAGCATCGGGCATTCGCTCTTGCCTTGCATGGGTGAAGAGCCGTGCTCAATTTGGTATTTGGGATGACTTTAAGGTCAAGCTCACGGTTCGTGATGACCTTGATGAGGCCCTCCAAATTCGTGCTAAGTTCGCCTGTGGCGCATGCCGCTTGCAGGAAGAAGGTTTCGTGAAGATTAACTGCGCGGAATAAGAAATAGATAAAACCCTAACAAAGTTTGGTTGAATGAACGGCATCCCTCTAGGCGAGGGGTGCCGTTTTCTCGTGGGACAAAATGCGACATCAGCCCATTTTTATTCTCGCAAGCGCGCGCAATTTGTGATAGATATTAGAAATCAACTTTATTTGATATTATGGTAACTCAATTGTTCATCCCTGGTCCTACCATCGTTCGTGATGATGTGTTGGAAAAAATGAGCGGTCCTATGATTGCTCACCGTTCGAAAAAAGCTTCTGAAATCCAAAAGCGCATCTCTGATAACATGCAGAAGGTTCTCTTCACGGAAAACCGCATTCTGCTCTCCACCTCATCGGGCTCTGGTTTGATGGAAGGTGCTATCCGCAGCTGCACCGCTAAGCGCGCAGCCGTGTTCTCCATCGGTGCCTTTGGCGATAAGTGGTACAAGATGGCTGTCGCCAATGGTGTGCCAGCTGACAAGTTTGACAGCGTGATGGGCGAACCCACCACCGCTGCCATGGTTGATGAAGTATTGGCCACGGGTAAGTACGACCTCTTCACCATCACTCATAATGAGACCTCCTCGGGCATTCAAAACCCTGTGGAAGAGATTGCAGAAGTTGCCAAGAAGTACCCCAATGTCATCTGGTGTGTTGACGCTGTTTCCTCCGCCGTTGGCTCTAAGATTGAGGTGGACAAGCTCGGTATCGATATCCTCATCACCTCCACGCAAAAGGCCTTGGCCTTGCCACCAGGTCTCGCTATTTGTGCCATGAGCCAAAAGGCATATGACCGCACGGCAGAAGTCGAAAACCGCGGTCTCTACTTTGACCTTCGCACCATCTGGGACTTCATCGACAAGAAAAACTACCAGTATACCTCGACCCCTTGCCTCTCCCTCATGTATGCGCTGGACTACCAGTTGGAAAAAATCATCAATGAAGAAGGCATCGACAATCGCTTTGCTCGCCATGAAGAAATGGCCGCTTACATCCGCGATTGGGCCAACAAGTACTTCCGCGTTTACCCCAACGCCAAGTACCTGTCCAAGACATTGACCGTCATCGACGCATGCCCTAAGGGTGGCAGCGAGTTGATTTCTATCCCCGCCCTCAACGCCGAGCTTGCCAAGCGCAACATGCAATTGGGCAACGGCTACGGTGGTCTTAAGGATAAGACCTTCCGCATCGCGCACATGGGCGATTTGACCATGGACGACATGAAGGCCATCACGGGTGCCTTGGAAGAAATCCTTGAGCTCAAGTAATAAATATTATCATACAAGCGGTGGGTCGTACGAAGGCGACCCTCCGCTTTTTTTTAGGGCCCTTTAGAACGATGAACATTCAACACAGCACCAAACATCAAGTGATGTTTTATGATACGGACTGCGGTGGCGTCGTCCATAACCTTGCCTACTTACGCTGGGTGGAGGAGTGCCGCACCACCATGGCAACGGTCCTCAACATTGATTACGTGGAGCTTGCCAAGCAGCAGCAGTTCATGGTTGTGGTGAGGCACGAGGTTGATTACCTATCCCCCGCCTTTTTAGGGGATGTGCTCACCTGCGCAGGCGGGGTGGAGCGTGTGGAAAAATCATCCATGTGGTTTCAATTTGAAATCACGCGTCCTGCCGATGGCAAGACACTTGTTCGCGTTCGCCAACGCCTTGCCCTCGTGGGTATGCCCAAGGGGCGCCCCTGTCGCATCCCTGAAGCGTGGCGAGAACTCGTCCAATAATCAGAGAGCTCGTCCAATAATCAACGCCCAAAGAGCAGGACGGAAAGGATGGGTGCCACCATCATGATAGGTATGCGGCAAGCCGTCATCAGCTCCGCGCTGAGGTGGCGACGCAAGCGAACAATCACGGCCAAGCAGGCATTGGCCAGAATAATGGTGATGCTCACGCTCTGCTCGTAGCTGGAGCTGCTCCAAGCCGAATACATGCAGATGAGCAACAGCAGGACTTGCCCTACTGGTACAAGGTGGGGCGATACCTTCACAGCTTGTTCCTGATGCTCCCGATGCTCCATGAAGAAGAGGAACATCAAGACACCCAAGTACCAAATGGGGGTACAGCTAAGCATCTCAATGGGCTCTAAGGTCACGGAAAAGTAGAAGCTGGGAATAGCGCAACAAAAGGCAAAGCAGATGGAGCGCATCAAGAGCCGCACCGTCTCGGAAAAAAAGGGCAAGCGCGACACGATTAAGTACAGCGCGAAGGGTGCCAAATAGTGGTAGACGACAGCACTGAGCGCAAAAAACAAAATCCAAAGCAGTGCCATGCCAACCGCGAGGCAGAGCACGAGGAATAGCGCCAGATGCTCCGTGTAAAAATTGACCCCTCGCTGCTTGCTTTGCTTGATGCTGGCCGACAAGCGAGCCATCATGACAAAGAGCCATGCCGAGCCCATGAGCAAGATGAGCGGCTCCTCCCGATACATGTTGATGCCGAGGATGCTCGCAAAGGCATGAGCCCAACAGAGTGTCAGCACAGCAATATCCAAACCCATGAGGTGGGGTATCATCCACCATGGGCATTGTTTGGACTGGACACTATCGGGACTCATGAAAATCAAAAAAGGCGCACCAAACTGGCACGCCTTTGAATAAAGCTTTTCATTATTTCAGCTCAGCCATGAAAGGAATTTCTTCCTCCAGCCAAGCGAGCTCAAAGTCTCACAATGATGTGGAAATTAAGCTTCAGCTGCGACAACCTTCTTAGCGACTTGCACAGAGGAGGAGGACTTAGCGAGCTTGAGCATTTCCTTTTGGCGCTTGAGGTAAGCGCTACGGCGGCGGCGTTTTGTTTCTTTACGATGTTGTTGACCCATCTTTTTAGTGTGTATGTTGTAGGAGGATATGGCGTACTTGCCCCATTGGCGGCACAAGTCAAACTACCCCACCTTGTGTTAAGTTGAGATGCCGAATGATACAGAATAAGACAAACAAAAGCAAGCGTAAAGTGTATAATGGCGCTTTTTTATTTGCTCGCAGCTCTTCTGACGTGATACAATAGGGGCATGAAAATTGCCATTTTGGGTGCAGGTGCCCTCGGTTGCTATTACGGAGCCAAGCTCGCCCAATCAGGGCTTGATGTCTCCTTCATCATGCGCAGCGGCTATGAACACACGCGCGACCATGGACTCTTGGTCAAGAGTGACCGTGGAGACATTCACCTCAATCCCTGCCAAGTTTTTGGCTCGCCCGAGTCCTGCGGTCCTGTGGACCTTGTCTTCGTGTGCTGGAAGACGACCGTCAACCACCAACTGGCCACCAACTTGCCCCCCCTGCTGCATGAGGGCACCAAGGTCGTAACCCTGCAAAATGGTATGGGCAATGCCGAGGCAATCGCCCAATTTGTCCCCAAAGAGCGCGTCTTCATTGGTCTGTGCTACCTCTGCGCCATGCTGGAAAGCGCAGGTGTGGTGGAGCAATCGGGTCCCAATGATGTCCGCATCTCCCCACTTGCCCCGAGTGAACAGAGCATGGAAGAGGCGGCTGAAATAGCCCAGCTCTTCCAGCAGTCCGACATCGCTGTCGCGACGGTGGAGTTTGCCGAGCAAACCCTTTGGGGCAAGCTCAGCTGGAACATCCCCTTCAACGGTCTTTGCCTTGCCCATGGTGGCATCAGCATTGAAGAGCTCTTCGCCATGCCCGATCAGGTGGAGCGCGCGCGCCTCATCATGGCGGAAGTTTGCCACTGCGCCGCTTTGCGTGGCTTTGCGCCACCCGCAAGCCTTGTCACCAAGCAGATGGAGCGCACCTCCAAAATGACCACCTTCATCCCCAGCAGCGCGCTTGATTACAAGAATGGTCGCCCCGTGGAGTATGATGCCATTTGGGGAATCCCGCTTGAAAAAGCGCACGAAGTCCATGCAAGTGTCCCCAACTGGGAGCAACTTGCCGCAGACATCCGCCAATTATTAGGACGTTAATGGCCGGATTTTCCCCATGGAAAAGCTTGGTGACAGGCCTCATCACGGTGAGTGCCTGTGCCGTATTTGGTATGCTGATGATGCCCATCAATCAGCAGGTCAAGCTACAACTCAAGAGCGAAGGTCTCATCCCCGAGCAGCAGGTGGCTTTAGGTCGCGATGCCCTGTCGCAGCAACTCGCACTCTTTGCCATGGGGGGGCTGCGTTCGCTCGCGGCTCAAATATTGAGCCTTGATGCCACCGCTGCTTGGATCAAGCAGGACTGGCCCACCATTGAGCGTCGATACGAGCAAATCACCACCCTGTGCCCGCAGCGCATCAACTATTGGGTCAATGCCTCCTTTGAGATGGCCACCAATGCGGCCGCTTACAAGAGCTATGAGGACAGTCAGCAGAGCGAAATTGAACAATCCCAGACACGACGTCGCTACTTTTTACGCGGCGAGCAATTCCTCCAAGACGGCATCCGCAACAACCCTAGCAGCGTGCTACTGCATGCCAAATTGGGCGATTTGCACAGCAACCTCTATCGCTATCCCCGCTTTTTACAAGCAGCCAATGCCTACCAGAAAGCGGTGGAGCTTGGCGCACCCCCAATTTATGAGCGACTGCAATTCTACAGTCTCTGCCGCGTGCATGGGCAAGAACAAAAGGCGTGGGAGCTGGGTCGCGCCCTCTTTGACAAGTACCCCCAGCAACGTGTACCTTCCTTACGCTGCCTACTCTTTATGCTGCAAAACCGCCTTCAAGTACCCGACGAGCAAAAGCTGAGCGTCGAAGAGCTATTCGGTAGTCAAGAGCGTGCGTTGCGCCAACTACGCGCCTTCATCCGCAACGATTTACGCTACCCAACGACTGGTGTTGCCGAATATTTGGAGCCATTCAATTAACGGCAACGCGCAGCTCGTAACTCTCCACACGCCCCTTTTGAAGGCAGCTGTCCACCCAGGCCAAAAGGGCGGCGACATCGGGTCGCTCCTGCTCACTCGGTACCTGCAAAGCTCGTACACGGGGCGTTGAGAGGGCGCGCTGGGGCAGCATTTCAAGCAGGATTCTAGCCTCCTCCAACTCCGCGCGGAAGAGCAAGTCTGCCCCTGCGATATCATCCAAGAGTTCACCATCAAGAGCCAAGGCACGAACCCCAACGCCATATCGGGCCGCAAGCTCACACAGCTCGCCCTCTGGCAAGTCTTCGGCACCGAGCAGCAAGAGCTCACACTGCTGCGCCCATGCGCCGCAGGCCAAGGTGCGGAAGAAGGCCTTGCGGCAACTTTCGACCGAGTCCGCCACAGCAACGCAAACAGCACAGTACTGTGCTTGTGCCTGCTCTCCCGGTGCATCGGCATCAAAGACATAAGCCCCCTGATCCCAACGCCCGACAGGCCATTGAACAGCAACAAAATCGGCATGAGCCCAAGAATCCTCCTCCTCAATCGGGTAGACAAAAACCCCATGACCCGCGGTATCGTACAAACGCATGGCCAAGGCTAAGGCTTTTCGGTAGGGGTCATCGGCATCGGGGCTGGCATCAGACTCAAACATATGGTGCAGGGAGTTTTCGTCACTCGCCTGACGCAGGTAGTAACCCTGCCCATTTTCCACACGAGCCAAGCAGGAATCATCGTCCAACACCAAGAAGGAGAATTGCGAGCGCAGGGATTGGTCGGAATAACTATCGCCAAGCACCGCTCGTACGCGCTCAATGAGCTCCTTGCCCTTAATCGCCTCACTTTCATGAGCGGGGAGCAAAGTTGGTAAAATTTCAAGAAGCCTATCGCGTAATTTCATGGACATCATGATACCGATTCAGCGCAAGATTTGCAAGTACAAGCTGGTGGAATCGGCATCATTTTCAGCCACTGCTTGCACGCATATTAAGGCTTTGAACTTGACAGAAGGATATCAATCAGCTAAAAAGAGACATTACTGCTCTGCCCCATCCTATCGTGAAACTCTTCCCAACCATTGCTGCGCCCTGCCTTCTCTTATCATCCCTCCTACCGCTCAGCCTAGCGCAGCTGGCGGGAACAGCAATCCAAACCAGTGAACAGCAGGAGCAACTGCCCGACTTAGAGAGTTTACCCGAACTGGCCGAAGCGCTACAAAGCGACAAATGGGACAAACTGCGTGCCATCTTCCCCGAAACGGAAGAGGGCGCTAATCCCTACCTGATGGATGGCGAGGAGCGCGTCAGCTTGGGTGAGCTCGTCATCATCAGTCGCGCTTGGAGCTGCCTTAACAACATGTTGCGCTGCGGTCTGGAGCCCAACTTAGCCATGGTGGAATTGAGTGGAGAAATGGGCAACAATCAAATTTACGAAAGCCTATTAAAGGTCAAAGGCCCCATGAGTGCCCGCCAAACGCTGGAATTTAAAGATAAAAGTCTTTCCATCGCCCTCAAATACAGCGGTGACCCCAATGCCGTCACCCCCTTGGAAAAACTCACCCCCCTGATGACCCACACCGACATTGATGACTTGGAACTGCTCATCAAGCAAGGAGCCGATGTCAATGCTGTAGACAGCAATGGTCGCAATGCCCTTTTTCACCACCATGGTATCAAGCAGCTTAAGCTACTGCTCAAGCATGGCATCGATGTCAACCACCTCGACAAGAACGGGCACAGCCCGATGGATTATTGGAAGAACGAGGAAGAGCGCCAAAAACTGCTGGCCGAGCATGGTGGTAAATGCACGAAGAAACTCGACCTCATCCAAATCACCAGCTTTGATGGATATACCATCGCCATGAACGATTTGGACAACTACGCCTACCTCATCATCAACGAGGGAGAAAATGCCGAGGGTGAAGCCCAAATCGTCTACTACTTCGCCCAGCGATTCCCCAGCGTCATGGTGAGGCAAACCCAAGACTGGACCATCTTCTTGGACTGGTTGAAGGAGTTGAAGGCCGAAAGCCTCATCCACCGCTATGTACGCTGTCAGGATGCCTTCACCATCCCCGAGGAGTGGTCCTTGCTCCACAACATGGATGATGTGATTGACAAGTTACAACTCCAAGAGGGAGAGGAGCGAAGCTACTGCGTCTGCGGCAAATTGGAAAACGGACACGAGGCAAATCGCTAGAAAGCGCGGCATGCTGCGCTTTGCGGCTTGCTAAAACAGCTGAATTTTGATATGATGACTCTATATGATAGGTCGTTTCATATCACTTCTTTGCCTTTTCCTCATCCTCCTTGTAGCACCAAACGAAGCCAGTGCCGTCCCAATGGCCAAAAAGAGCCCTGATGGCAATTGGGCTTATGTTCCCTTGGCTGATGGTTTTGATTACCCCGTGGGCAAGCCCAATGCAGAGGGTTATTACAAGGCGAGAGGACTGCGCTTTCGCGTTCCTCGTCACCTCGGTGAAGACTGGAACGGCAATGGCGGTGGCAACAGCGATAAGGGTGACCCCGTCTATACCATTGGCCATGGCCTAGTAACCTACGCCGCCGATGCCAAAGGACGCTGGGGCAAGGTCGTCATCGTGCGCCATGCCTTCCGCGAGCCCAAGACGGGCAAAGTTCTCTGCTGCCAAACCCTCTATGCCCATCTGGACCGCATTGATGTTCGCCTCGGGCAAATTGTCCAACGCGGGCAACAAGTGGGCACCATCGGCACGAACAACGGCATGTTCCCTGCCCACCTGCATGCGGAACTGCACTACAACGTCATGGTCAATTGCGGGCAACAAGGCATCCCCAAAAATCCTAGCAATTATGGTAACTTGACGGAATTTATTGTCAAGTACCGTCGTCTGAATGCAGAGCGCAAGCTGGTTAAAATCCCCATCGGCTGCTTCCTGCCATACAAGGACACGGAAGGACTTTAACGCATGGCGCGCATCTGTCTCTTCGGGGGGAGTTTTGACCCCATTCACGCGGGGCACCTGCACATTGCACGCGCAGCCCAGCAAGCTTGTGCGATTGATGAGCTCGTTTTTTTGCCCGCAGCCTGCTCCCCATTCAAGACAGATAGCAAACACCTCTTCAGCGATGCCCAGCGCATCCAACTGCTGCAAGATGCCACAGGTCATTTACCTTGGGCGCGGGTATCCAAGCTTGATTTGACCCTGCCCCACCCCAGCTACAGCTGGCGTTTGGTGGAGCACTGGCGCAGCACCGCCCCCGACTGCGAGCTTTACTGGCTCATGGGGGTTGACCAATGGCAAGAGCTCAAACGCTGGGGTCGCTACAATTACTTGGTGGAAAATCTACACTTCATCGTCTACCACCGCGATGCCGAGCCGCAGCCCCGAGAAGGCGTCCGCTCGACCTTTTTATCAGGGCATCACCCTGCCTCGGCCTCTGCCATTCGGGAGGCCATCAAAACGGGCACTCGACCCCCAGCCGACTATCTCTGTAAGGGCTCATGGGAGAGGATTCAGCAAATGCTGTCCCACTGAGACATATCGGGCTCGGCCACAACAGCATAAGCCATACCACCTGCAATGGCTGCATCGATACCCGGTTGTGCATCTTCAAAAACGATACACTGGGTGGGGTCAACACCCATCTTTTCCGCGCAGAGCAGGAAGATATCTGGCTGGGGTTTACCGCGACCTGCAGGCACTTCATCTGGCGTGATAATGATGGAGAATAAGTCTTCGATTTCGGCCGAGCGCAAGGTTTCCAGCGCACCCGTTATGGCACTACCAGTGCCGATGGCGTAGGGAATCCCCTGTGCCTTGAGGCGACGCACCAAGGCGATGCATTCCTCAATGATGCTAAGTTTTTCCGTCTGAAGGAGCTCCAGATAAAGCTCGCGCTTATGATTAGCGACGGACTGGGCATCCATGTTCAAACTGTACTTAATGTTGAGAGCCGCGACGATATCATGCGCAGCACGACCACCGTAGGCGACAAACTCGCGTGCGCGAAAGACCTCGGCTGGGGCACCAGCGAGCGCCAAAGCCTTGCGCCAAGCGCGGAAGTGGGTGAACATGCTATCGACCAAGGTGCCATCCAAATCGAAGATGTAGCCCTGATAATTTTGCTCAGGAATCGTGACGCGCGACATAACATTAAAGTTTGTAGTTGCTCACAAAGCTTTCCAAATCCGTTTCCTTACCGAAGAGGACAAGGACATCGCCCTTTTGGAAGACGAGGTCGGGACCAGGTGTATCAATGACGGGTTGTTCGGGTTGCGCCAAGACGTCATCATCCAAGGGATTTACCGTTTGAACACCACCGCGTCGTAGCGTCAACATGTTGAGGTGGAAGCGGGAGCGAAGGCTCACGTCCTTCAGGCATTCGCCAATCCAATCATCGGGCAGATTAACTTCGGCCAGCGCATGGCTTTTATCAATCTTGCGCAGGTGGTTCAGCCCCTCGTGCGCGAAGCGAGTCGCCAGCTGCTTGGCTGCGACATCTTCCACACGGAAGAGTTCGCGCACGCCCAACATCTTGAGCACGCGGCTGTGCAAATCATTCACGCTGCGAACGTAAAGGTGCTTCACACCCACCTCCTTAAGCTGGGCGGATATGAGAATGCTCTTTTCAAAGCTTTCACCAATGGCAACGACGACGTAGACATCTTCACCGTCAACATCCAACTGACGCAACACGCGGATATCAGTCGCATCGCCAATATGGGCATAGGTGACTTTATCCTTCATTTCGGTTACCATGTCTTCATTGATATCCAAAATGGTTACCTCGTAACCGCTGGCTATGAGCTGGGTGGCAAGGGAACGACCAAATTGACCGAGTCCAATAATAATAAATTTCATAAACGTTTGTAGGGGCTGTTATTTTAAGAGAGGGGGAGTTTCGTTTCGGGGTAGCGCAACAGCTTCTTTTGACTCTGACGCACAAAGAGCATCATGAAGGTGAAGACCCCAATGCGACCAAAAATCATATTCATCGCCAGCAGAATCTTGGAGACATCGGAGAGCTGGCTCGTGATTCCCAAGGAAAAGCCGCAGGTGGAAAAGGCGCTTGTCACCTCGAACATGATACGCTGAAATCCATTGGGCATGGCAGCGATATCTGGCTCTAATAACATGAAGACCATGGTCATCAAATACAGCCAAGCGGTACCAATGACCACCGTCACCATGGCACGGCGAATCGTCGTCTTGGCGATGCGGCGTTGATGAATTTCCAAATCCTGCTTGCCTCGCAGCACGCGCCAGACCTCCAAAATGCAGATGGCGAGAACAGGCGCAAAGAAACCACCACCCGTACCCGCGGGATTTCCGCCAATCATCATGGCAAATATGAGGAAGAATTTGTAGGTGAAGCCATAATCATCCACCGTCGTGATATTAAAGCCCGAGGAGCGCCCGACGGAGTTCCACAGGGCCTCCCAAATGGTGTTCGTCGCACTTTGCTCATGGGCGGATACTTCAAAGATACCCAGCAGAGCCAGCACCACCATGCAGATGATTGTGGCAATCAGCATGGATTGTGTCGCAAGCCAACAATGGGTACTCCAACGTGCAGGAACCCTAACGCCCTTGATGCGCTTGCAGACACGCGAAATCAATTCTAAATAAACTCCAAAGCCCAGCATCCCCATCATCATGAGCGTCATCATGACGCTTTGGGAAAACTTATTGTAAGCGACGCAGGACTCGGCCATGTTATTGGGGAAGAGCGAAATGCCCGCACAGCAAAAGGCCGAAATCGAATGGAAAGCCGCATAAATCCACAGGTGATCTTGCGGCACACCGGGCTCGCCATACCAGAAAAAATAAAGCAGCACCGCCCCAGCCAACTCTGTGAGCAAGGTGACAGAAACAAGCGCCTTAATCAAGCTTGGCACCACACCCAAGCCATCTTGGTCAAGTAAGCCCGAGACATTTGCACTATTTTGCACCGCCAATTTTTTACCCACCATCATGAGGACGAAGTAAGCAAAGGTCATCAGACCAATAGCCCCCATCTGAATATCCATCAAAATGACAGCCTTGCCCAAAGGCGTAAAGGTATTGGGCACATCCAGGGCGATAAGCCCTGTACTCGTTGCCGCGCTAGCCGTCATGAAAAAGGCATCGGGCAGACTGATGCCATCATAAGTAGCCGCGGGCGTCATCAAGATAAGACTACTCAACACAATAAAGCTGAAGGTATAGCTAAAGAAGATAACAGCTGGTGACCATGCCGAGGAATTCACCTTTTCCTTCTTCTCCCGCTTGAGTTGCCAATAATCATGAATATTGATGAGACCAAATACACCAATGATGATGGAGCCGACCACACCTAAACCAAAAGACCAAAAATTACCGTCCATCCACCGCAAGTCACCATGGTAGCAAATGAAGGCGATGCTCGTGAGCAAGCCGACGAAAAGCTGCAAAAAGACGAAGGTGGGCAACTTCTTCTCCCGCTTGAAATAAACAATGGAATGAATCAAGACAATGGAGCTATTGAGCCAAACGAGGCAGGCAAGCATGGCGAACTCGGAGTTGAGGATGGAGGCATCCCCAATCACTTGGGGCACCTGCCGCAAAAAGAAAACATCCCAAAGCAAGCTAATGAGCACCAAGAGACAAGAGATAATCTCGGGCAGCATCCAAATGCCATAAAATCGTTCGCGTCTGTTGTCCATAAAGTCTAATTGAGTCGGCATCATAGCACAGATAAAACAAAGACACAAGCCATAGGAGATGATAAGCATTTATTCTTAGCAAACGAAGGGCTTTTTTGTGAATTGCAACATTAAATGCGACAGCTGAATAATTTCTTTCTATTTCAGTTAAGCTGTTCTAGAATGAAAGGTAAAACGTCCATCTAATGATGATGAACATTTCCCTGAAAACAT
>JAWXTZ010000019.1:0-27261 GCA_044433085.1 Akkermansia sp. | reverse complement strand
TACACCCCCACCCAACCATGAGCGACCATTTTGAAGAAGAAATCCACAGTTTCCCTGCCGCCAAGCTGAGCATGGAGCACATCTACAAGGACTTTCACACCAGCAAAGGCACGGTACGAGCCCTCGAAGACGCCAGCCTCGATATCAACGAAGGCGACTTCGTTTGCTTCGTCGGACCAAGTGGCTGCGGCAAATCGACCCTCCTAAGCATCATTGCGGGGCTTGAAAAACCCGATAGCGGACTGGCGATGATTGATGGCACCCCCATCACAGGACCAGGGCGCGACCGCATGGTCATGTTTCAGGAGCACGCCCTCTTCCCATGGCTCAATGTGATTGACAATGTGATGTTTGGGCTCAAGCAAAAGCCCAACCTCACCAACAAAGAACGCTTGGAGGTTGCTAAGTACTACCTCTACTTGGTCAAGATGGACCAATTTGCGCAATCCAACATCCATGAGCTCTCGGGCGGCATGCGCCAGCGCGTTGCACTGGCTCGCTCACTGGCACCCAATCCCAAAATCCTCTTGATGGATGAACCCTTCTCCGCCCTTGATGCCATGACGCGTGAGCAACTCTACGGTGACATTCAAGCTGTATGGGCCAAGCGAAAAAAGACCATCGTCTTTGTCACGCATAATGTACGCGAGGCGGTCTGCCTTGGCAATCGCGTCGTTCTCTTCTCTCCCCACCCAGGGCGTGTTCGTCGGGAATTCCACATCGACCTGCCCCGCCCCCGCAATATCAACGACCACAACTTGGCCGACATCTCCAAGGAAATCACAGCAGAACTCAAAGGCTACGAATGCGCGGCTGAATGCGATTAAACACCATGAAACAACAACTCTACACCATCCTCTTTTTCCTTGCACTGCTGCTCCTCTGGGCGGCTGGTACAGGTGACCTCGCCTTCCTTGGCCTCGACACCCCGCTGTGGGCGGCCTACGTTGTCCCGCCACCTAGCGAAGTAGCGAGTTACCTTTGGACAAACAGCATCAACGGCAAGCTGCTGCTCGCCATGCTCATCACCCTCAAACGCCTGCTCATTGGTTATGCCATCGGTTTGGTGCTGGGGGTTCCCCTTGGCATGCTGTGCTCGCGCTACAAATTCGCCAGCGACACCTTGGGGATGCTGGCACTGGGGCTGCAAGCCTTGCCTAGCGTCTGCTGGGTTCCACTCGCCTGCATTTGGTTTGGGCTGACGGAAGCAGCACTCCTCTTCGTCGTCATCATGGGCACGCTGTGGAGCGTCCTCCTCTCCACCCAAAATGGCATGGGCAACGTGCCGCCCATCTACGCCCGCGCAGCGCGAACCATGGGGGCAAGCAAGCTCTACACCCTCGTATTCGTCACCCTGCCGGCATCCGCCCCCTTCGTCCTCAGCGGCATGAAGCAAGGCTGGGCCTTTGCATGGCGATCCCTCATGGCGGCAGAAATCTACGTCTCCGTCGCCTCGGGCTTCGGCATCGGGCAACACCTGCACTATGGGCGAGAACTGCAACGCATGTATCAAGTCATCGGGGTGATGTTCATCATCCTGCTGGTGGGTTTACTGGCGGACAAAATTCTCTTCTCGCCACTGGAGCGATACCTCCAACACCGCTGGGGAACGGACAGAAAATAGAATGATTACCCATCAATCGACCTACACAACAATCTAACAATTAGCAAACATCTTCATACTTCAAACAAAATACCATTGACATACCCCGCGATATGGATAGAATAACAGGTACTATTTTACAAGATTCACTCAAAGCCGCCTGAAGTCATGAAAATCAAAACACCCTCTCTGTTCAAGGCTCTTGCCTTACTCGCTGTAGCACCTGCAACCATCCAAGCGGAAGAAGTAAGCGTGCAATGGCCGTCTGAATGGACAAACGCTCCCAGCGAAGTCTGGAACTGCACCTCCACGACTGGCTATATCGCTTACTCCAACCCGTCGGCTTATTACACGAACGAAGATGGCGAGAAATCCATCTATGCTCAATATAATGTTGGAACGGGTAGCTTTGTCTTCCCGACAGAGCTCTACAGAGGCAGCGATATCAGCATTGATGGTGACATCTGGCTCATCATGGCGGATGGAACGCTAGGCAATGTCGCCTCAGCCAAAACGGAAGGAAACATCTCTGACAACCACGAATTGATCTCTTACGATAACATCACGACGGTTGGTGGAGATAGTAATTTTTATTACACAGGCACAGTTTCCACCGCTCTTGTTATGGGTGGAGGGCTTGTGATTGCAGGCCCTAATAATCTCAACGCAAGCGGTGAGAGCACGGTTCAAATCGAATTCAAGAACAATGTTGCAGGGACGGCACGAGTCTACGTCGATGAACAAGCCACGGTGGATAGCATTGTGGGTGGCGGTTATATCATCAGCAGTACCGTTGTCAATGCAACATATGGCGGTAGCTATACAGGTACTGTTGTGACCGAAGCAACCGTAGGAGCATCAGAAATCACCATTGCAGACGGGAGCGTTACAGGCAACCTCTTTGGTGGCGGCTATGTATCCCGAATCACCAACACGAATACAGAGGGGCAACAACTCACCATTACCACCAATGCCAATGTCTTGGGTGATACCAATATCAGCATTTCAGGCGGTACGGTTGGTAATGGAAGTAGTGTCATCGTAGGTGGTGGCTACCTTGGGGCGACAGCTCTTGACGCTGAAGCCCGAGTGCTCGGAAATACCGAAATCCATATCAGCGGTGGCACAGTTAATTCTAATATCTATGGTGGCGGATCAGACAGCTACAACATTGGAAATGCGGATGTTGAGGGTAGCAGCACCATCTACCTTTCCGGTGGAACAATCAACGGACATGTTACAGCAAGCGGATTAAATTACGCGACCACGCACGGAGATGCCAGCATCATCCTTACTGGACAGACAACAGTCAATGGAAATTTCTATGGCGAAACCGCAACTTCAAACGTAGTCGGAACAAGCTCACTCATCATCGGGACAGAGCAAGCCAGCTACAATCAGGAAATTCAAAATATTGCAAACTTTGATGTCGTTCAAGTCGCCGCTGGCTCAAGCGTTGACATCGTAGGCTCGGTTGAAGATGTCCAACATATCACGATTGACGGCACGCTGACACTCAACACCTACACAGACATTGCAAGTATTTCAATCAGCGAATCAGGCATCTTGAAAGTGACGGCCTCGGGCAGCACTATTTTTGATAATGCCGACCTAAATTGGAATAATCAAGGAACGCTCAACATTTCGGCATCACAAAACGCCAAAGTTGGTTACACCTACACCATCTTCTCGGCTGATATTGATTTCAAAGGCAACATCAGCAGCGCAGATGGCACGATTAGCGGTAACACCTTCACCGTAGGCTCAGCGGACAGTTACAGCACTGTCATCATCGACGAAAGCGCCAATGTCATCGCCAACAAAGGTGATACCATTGCGATTAGCACCGCCGAAGACCCATCGACTTCAGCCATTGTCATGAGCTTTGATGTAGAATCCCCCATTGAACTCATTTCAGTCAACACCGTGACGGATCAGGAGCAGGACAACTTTGCCGACATCGTTTTAGAGACCGTCGGCGCAGACTCACTTTTAAGCTCCACCGCTTACGACTTTAATCTCGACCAACAACTGGGCATCAGCGACAGCGTACTCATCAGCTTTTATATAGGTGATGATCAATACAACACCTCACAATTCACCATTTACCACAAATCGGGAGATGATGGTAGCCTTTGGGAAGAAATTCAAGCCAGTGATTTGAACTATCTTGACGGTTACTTGAGTTTTACTGTGAGTGGCTTTAGCTCCTACGGCTACGCCATTTCCACTAATGCTGTACCTGAACCCTGCACCACAACTCTTAGCATCCTCGCTCTTGCTGGATTGTTAGCAAGACGACGACGCCAAGGCTAAACTGCGGCCATCGGCAATGAACTAATATCTTGCATTTTCAGCTTAAAAGAGTAAGATGGAAGATGATATGAGTCAAGCTGATAAATCTGAGCATTGGAAATCAAAGTTAGGTGTCATCCTAGCCGTCTCTGGGGCCGCTGTGGGCTTTGGTAATTTTTTACGTTTCCCCGGTCTCGCGTCGGAATATGGGGGTGCGGCCTTCATGGTCGCCTACTTTGCCTCCTTCTTCCTGCTCGGCATCCCCCTTGCATGGCTGGAATGGAGCATTGGTCGCCATGGTGGGCAGCTCAATGCCCACAGTGCTGTGGGCGTTTACCACAAGATTACGCGCAATAAAACGACCTGGAAAATTTTTGGTATCGTCAGCATCATGGTCACGCTGGGCATTGCCATGTACTACATTTATCTGGAAGCATGGGCACTGGGCTATGCCTACCATACACTGATGGGCAATCTACAATTGAGCAGCTCGGCTGAATTCGTCCAGTTCTTTAACACCTTCACTGGGGCAGGCACCAATGGCGCAGCCTTTGATCTATCGAAGACCTCTGTCCTCATCTTCCTGCTCATCGCACTTGTTCTCAACTTTATCGTCATCTATCGCGGTCTGAGCAAGGGAATTGAGCTCTTCTGCAAAATTTGCATCCCCATGCTCATTCTCTGCGCGGTCATCATCTTGGTGCGTGTGCTGACGCTGGGCACGCCAGATGCCAACTACCCCAACCGCAACATTGACCAAGCCTTGGGCTATATGTGGAACCCCGACCGCGTGATGCTGCAAGCCACCATTGATGGCAAGAATAAAACCTTGGACATGCTTCCCGCAGGCAGCACGCCTGCGCAGGAAGCTCAATTGATTGCAGATGTGCAAGCGCAATACCCCAAAACCGAAATCCGCAGCGTCCACATCACCTTTTGGCAAGGTCTAATGAACCCTGAATTATGGCTCGCCGCTGCGGGACAAGTATTCTACACGCTCTCCTTTGGTCAAGCCGTCATCCTAGGCTATGCGAGCTATGTTCGCAAGGAGCAAGATATCGCGCTGAGCGGCATCTCGGCTGCTGCCATCAATGAGCTGGCGGAAGTGGGTCTGGCAGGCATGATTATCGTCCCCGCTGCCTCCGCCTTCCTAGGGGTTGCCGCTGCGGCAGGTTGCTCCACCTTTGGCTTGGGCTTCAACGTGCTACCACAGGTCTTTGCCACCATGCCGGGGGGGCAAATCTTTGGTTTCCTCTTCTTCCTGCTACTCTTTATTGCGGCGATAAGCTCCTCCATCTCCTTCTTCATCCCGACCATGACGCTGGTTTCAGACTACATCAAGATGCCCCGACTCATGAACATCATCTTAACCTTGTCCATGATTTTAATAGGTACCGCCATGGTTATCTGGTTTACGGAAGACAACTTCATCGCCCTTGACACCATTGATTCCGTTGTTGTGACGCTGGGTCTCTTCATCTCTACAGCCGGCATGCTGTACGTGGGCAATAAGATTTGGGGGACAGATAATGTCATCTCCGAGCTGCGACAAGCTGCGCTGATGCGCGTACCCCATGCGCTGTACTACATCTTGCGCTATGTGACGCCTAGCATCCTCTTCGTGATTGTGGCATCATGGCTCTACCAAAATATTTTTGTGAAAGTCAGCGATCCCATCCAACGTGTGCTCGACCTCCAACTTGGCGCGGTGCTGCCCCTCGTCTGGGTCTTCATTCTGATGGTCACCTTCTTAATCATCACCACACGCAAGACGCCCTTAGAGTAAGTTAGAACACACTAACTCGTTAAGAGAAAAAAGTTTCCGTCTATTGTGCTTTTTGTTTGACCTAACAACAAAAATTCGGCAGCCGTAAGAATCACTTCTTACGGCTGATTTTCATTGTTTTTCCGCAGCAATTTCTGAAGTATAGCCAGAGAAGAGCTGGATGCGCTTAGCACCGTTGACGCGCTTGCCCTCGGCAAAGCCTTTCACGTCCATCGCGATGGAGTGTGACCATTGATCGATGATGCTGCGCTGATGCCCCCATGAGTTGTAGTTATTGAGAGAGCCGACAATGCTAATCGGTGTCGTATCGCACTCGGCAAACTCCGCAACGAGTTTCTTATCTGCATAAACTTTAGCGGCAAAGGTGATATGACCCTTGTCAAAGAGACCTGAGACAAAGGAAGCCCCAGGAATCCATGTACCTGCTACATCACCCGCTATATTAGCTGCTGCATTGGTAACGTTCAAATCAATCAATGCACATTCAATGGTCAACAAAGTCTTTCCTGCCGGGGCGTGTTCAACCAAAAAGATATTGTAGGGAGTAAGACGCGCGAATTCTTCTTTAAGCTTAGCCTCGAAACGCTTAGAGAGATGCTGCGCTGCATCCAAAAGTTTAGGATTATCATTAGCGAGGGGGGGAGCAACGATGACAGGCGCAATCTTGATGTACAAATCACCTTGCAAGGCCTTGTGATCAGGGGCACGCCACTCACCATCAAAGGGTTCACCGACGTAGATTAAGGGTTGCGTCAAGAAAGTTGTTGACGGGATTTTACCATAGCTTTGACGACTGCCATAAGAGCAGGAACTCAAGAGAGCCAGGGTCAAGAGCCCAAGGGATGATATCATATCATGTATTGTTTCATAAGATAGGATGAGGGTAAAGGGTAACCTTGAGAGCACCATGGTCAAAATAGCAAATACAATTCAGAAATGCAATATAAAAAACATAATTCCCTGCCTAGTGACCAAGGGATTATTCAGAAAGAATATCGTTGAGCGGAATGAGCAAGAATGACAGGAAACCTGACATAGAGTAAGCCTAAAAAAAACCGCTAGCATCGATATGCTAGCGGTCTTGAATGAAAGATAATCAAAAAATTCTTACACCTCGAAGAGGTGGGAGACGGAGTCGTTCGCGTGGATGTTTTGAATCGCACGAGCGAAGAGAGGGGCGATGCTGACGGTATCCACTTGGTCACCATGTGCCATTGGCACGGAGTCGGAGCAGAGGAGACGTTCGATATCGCTGTTGATGAGACGTTCGCGGGCTGCACTGTTGAGCACACCGTGGGCAACACCTGCAAAGATGCGGGCGGCACCGTGTTCCTTGAGAACCTTGGCGGCCGCGCAGAGGGTGCCACCAGATTCGGTCATATCATCAACCATGAGAACGTCTTTACCCTTCACGTTACCAATGACCGCGTGAGCGTTCACTTCGGTAGCCGAGATGCGTTGCTTGGCGACGATGGCCAGTTCTGTACCCAAGATTTGGGAGTAGATTTGGGCATTCTTCACACCACCGATGTCGGGGGAGACAACGAC
Source organism: Akkermansia sp. (assembly GCA_044433085.1). Lineage (GTDB taxonomy): Bacteria > Verrucomicrobiota > Verrucomicrobiia > Verrucomicrobiales > Akkermansiaceae > Akkermansia. The sequence goes on along the minus strand of JAWXTZ010000019.1, from coordinate 20,029 downwards.
GAGATTGTTCATATCTTGCACGTAATTAGCCTTCAAGTGCTTAACGAGAACTGGCACAGCGTGCAGATGATCGACAGGAATTTCAAAGAAACCTTGAATTTGAGCAGCGTGCAAGTCCATGGTCAACACGCGGTTAACACCAGCGGAAGTGAGCAAGTTGGCAACGAGCTTGGAGGTGATGGGCACACGTGGCTTATCCTTGCGGTCTTGGCGGGCATAGCCGTAGAAGGGCATGACAGCCGTGATGCGTTCTGCACTGGCGCGGCGAACAGCATCAACCATGACAAGCAACTCCATCAAGTTATGGTTGGTGGGTGGGCAAGTTGGTTGTACAATGAAGACGTCTTCACCACGGATGGATTCTTCAATTTGCACGAAACTTTCTCCATCGGGGAAAGTGTTGACCTTAACTTCACAGAGGGGAAGTCCCATCACGGATGCAATGTCTTGAGCCAGTTGAGGGTGAGCGGTACCGCTGATAATTTTCATATTTGTCAAATATTGGTGCTGTTAGATGCTAAATAATGCAAAGGCGCGCATCTATTCTTGACATTTTCGACAAAATATCAATACTAAAAGAACAAAATTCACTCTTTTTTTATCACACCATGTGCAAAGACTCATCCAAAAACACCACATCTAACTTACCCTTAATAAGTTGGGTTAGTTTATCCATTTCACTTCTCGTCATCGTCTATCTCTTTGGTTTTTACGATGCCTTTGTTCAAGGACGTCAAAGTGCTGTCGTCTGGCTCGAAAGTGCTTGGAATCCAGAAACAGATTACGAACATGGTTGGATGGTTCCCCTGCTCGCGGCATTTATGTTGCGTCAAGCATGGTTGACATGTAAGCAGATTCCCAAAGCGCCATCGCTGCATGGTTTGTGGATGATTGCGCTAGGTGCTCTCCTCTGCGTGCTCGCGGTACGAACCCAGCAGGGACGCGTTGCCATTGGGGCATTACCCTTCCTCCTTTCGGGCCTCATCTGGTCTTACTGGGGCTTCCGAACATTTATTCGCTGCGCCTTCCCCTGCTTCTTCCTTTGGCTGAGCATCCCACTACCTGGCTTCCAACAAGCGACCGTGGGTCTGCAACTCATCGCAACCGACATTGCACACTGGGGTGCCTCCCTCTGCGGTGTCCAAACCATTGTTGACGGCACCAACATCAGTTCGGCCACGGGCAATTGGGATACTTACAGTGTTGCTGGTGGCTGCTCGGGCATTCGCTCCCTCATGGCGCTCATCATGATTTCCACGGCTTGGGGCTACCTCGCCTTCAACCTCGCTATTTGGAAGCGCGTCACCCTTGCCCTGAGCGCCATCCCGCTCGCCATCTTCGCCAACTCCTTCCGCGTGGCCAGCATCTTCATCTGTGCCGAATACATCAACCCCGCCTTTGCAGGCAAGACATGGCATGACTGGTCTGGCATGCTCTTCTTCTTCCCCATCAGCATGCTCTGCCTCATTATTTTACACGGACTACTCGCTGGGGAAATCCCCTTCCTCAAGAAGCATCAAGTCATCGTCCGCAGCAACAACACCCCCAACTCTCCACAGGCATGAAAAAACTACTCTACTCCATCCTCCCCCCCCTTGTCCTCTGTCTCATCCTCAGCGGCATCTACCTCCTCCCACAAAGTAACAAGCTGCAAGAATCCGCTATCAAACCAGAACTACCGCTAGGCTACGGCTTACCAGGTTGGTATGGCGAGCGCACCCAAGAAAGCGCGGAGGAGCGAAGCACGCTTTCCGCTGATACCATCTTTAGCAAAGGTGTTTACACCACATCCACAAGCAATGCCCCAGCCGTCTACGTCTCCATCGTCTACTCGGGCAACGACATGAACAGCTCCATCCACCGCCCCGAGCGATGCTTACCCGCCCAAGGTCACTTCAACTTGAATTCCACCAGCGATGACATCACCTTGGACAATGGGAAGACCATCACCTTCACACGCCTTTGCTCTAGCACGGGTTATCAGGGCAATCTTGACCAAAAGCTCAGCCACATCAACTATTACGTTTTCGTCGGGCACGAAAGCATCTGCAGCACCCACATTGACCGCACCCGGCAAGACATGTACGACCGAGTAATGAAAGGCTATGTGCAACGCTGGGCCTACTACCAAATCGGAAGTTACTGGGGAGAGCCTGTCGGTATTGACGAAGAGACATGCGATAAAAATTTGCGCGCGGTCATCCAAAAGCTCACACCACCAATCGTCGATTGGACAGCACTTGAGGGAACCTATAGAGCAGCTATAGAGTAAGGTCTACAAAATGCCAACTTATCATGAATAGATTGTTTTAGATTGTTTTAGATTGTTTGACTAAAATACGGCTTGCCAAGCAGATACTTGTCCGCTATAATCTGCGAAGCGTCACACGCGCTATTCCCTCTATGTCTGGCAAGCTCACTTACAAACAATCAGGCGTCGATACCATCGAGGCACAATCCTTCGTTCGCGACATCAGCTCCCACGTTAAGCGCACCCAAAAGGCACGTCAACTGTGCAACGCCTATGGTCTCTTTGCTGCGGCATACGACCTTTCGTCCTACAAGGAACCCGTCATGGTAACAGGTACCGACGGTGTTGGCACCAAGACAGAAGTCCTCTTCCACATGGATATGCTGGAAACAGCAGGTAAGGACCTTGTCGCCATGAACGTCAACGACATCCTGACCACAGGGGGCGACCCACTCGTCTTCCTTGACTACCTCGGCATCTCCAGCCTTGATAAAGAACGTGGCCGCATCACCCGCCTCGTGGCTGGTATGTGCGATTACCTCGAAAGCTGCAACTGCATCCTCGCAGGTGGCGAAACCGCCGAAATGCCTGGTGTCGTCCCAGAAAACATCGTCGAGATGGCAGGCTTCTGCATCGGCTGTGTTGAAAAGAGCGAGATGATTGACCCCAGCACCATCGCTGTTGGCGATGTACTCATCGGCTACCCAAGTGACAGCTTCCACGCCAACGGATGGAGCCTCGTCCGCCGCGTTTTGGAGCAAAACCCAGGTCTCCTCAGCCGCGACGAACTTGCAGATTTGCTTGCCCCCACTCGCTTGTATCATGATGTCACGACCGACACCCGCAAGATGGGCATCACCCCCAAGGCCTACGCCCATATTACGGGTGGTGGTCTGCCAGAAAACCTCGAGCGCTTCCTCGGCGACTTGGGTGCTGACCTCACCATCCCTTACTGGGACAACAAGCCAGCCCAAAAAGTTCTTGAATTTGTTGACGCAGAAGACCGCTTCCACACCTTCAACATGGGCATCGGCTGGGTAACAGTCGTCAAGCCAGAGGACGTTGACCAAGCTATCAAGGCAGGCCCCGGTGGCGTTGTCATCGGCACCCTTCGTCAAGGCGCAGGCATCAAGGTCACCGTTGCTTAATTCTTTCTCCGAAAAGAACAAATCGACAGCATCATGTCTGACAAATTGACTCATGAATGCGGTGTAGCAGCCATTCGTCTGCTAAAACCACTTTCCTACTATGTTGAGAAGTACGGTTCCCCCGACTGGGCTTTCAACAAGCTTTTCCTCCTCATGGAAAAGCAACACAACCGCGGCCAAGATGGCGCGGGCATTGGCTGCATCAAGCTCAACATGCCACTGGGGCAACCCTACATCTACCGCAAGCGCGACGCTAGCTCCTCTGCGCTGACCAACATCTTCCACAACCAACAACGCGAACTGCGTCACATGCGCGAGCGTGGCGAAATCAACGCCTACGATGCCGATGACTACAAAAACAGATTCAACTTTGGTGGTGAAATTTTGATGGGTCACCTGCGCTACGGCACCAGCGGGCTCTTTGATGAAGGCAGCTGCCACCCCTACCTGCGCCGCACCAACTGGCAAACGCGCACGCTGATGGTCTTGGGCAACTTCAACATGACTAACGCGCCCGAGCTCAACCAACGCCTCATCAACCGCGGTCAACACCCCATCTTTGGTACCGACACCCAAACCGTGTTGGAGGAAGTAGGCTATTACTTGGACGAAGCGCACACCGACATCTACCGCGAAATGCGCGACAAGATTGCCGGTCGTGAAATGCCTGAAGAAATCTCTGGCCGCCTCGATATCTTTGACATCATCGGCAAGGCCAGCCAAGGCTGGGACGGTGGTTTCTGCATCATGGGTGGTACTGGTAACGGTGACTTCTTCTGCCTGCGTGACCCGCACGGCATCCGCCCCTGCCACTACATCCTCAACGATGAGTTTTTAGCCATCGCCAGTGAGCGCGTACCGCTCATGAGCGTCATGGAAGTGGAATCGGAAGAAGTGCACGAACTCCCACGTGCCAACATGATTGCGGTTAAAAATGATGGTACCATCACCATCAAGGAATACACCGAACCACTGACACCAACACCCTGCTCCTTCGAGCAAATCTACTTCTCGCGCGGCAACGACCCCATCATCTACAAGGTTCGCAAGGCTCTTGGTGCCGAGTTGACCGAAGCCGTCGTCAATAGCTTGGACGAAGGATTTGGACGTGCTGCCATCTCCTACATCCCCAACACATCCGAAGTATCCTACTACGGTCTGTTGGAAGGTTTGCGCGCCTTCCGTCGTGAGCGCGTTACCGAAAAGATGACAGAAGCCTTTGAACAAGGCACCCTGACCAAGGAGATGATTGAAGAGCTCATCTTGCGTCGCTGGCCCCGTGCTGAAAAGATTGTCCACAAAGACATCAAGCTGCGCACCTTCATCACGCAAGAATCCAACCGTGGTCAAATGGTATCCCAAGTCTATGACTTGACCTATGATGCCATTGAACCGGGAGAAATCCTTGTTGCTGTCGATGACTCCATCGTCCGTGGAACGACCTTGAAAAAGTCCCTGCTCAACCTCTTGGGTCGCGCTAAGCCTGGCAAGATTGTCATTGTGTCCTCCGCACCCCAAATTCGCTACCCCGACTGCTACGGCATCGACATGAGCGAACTGGGCAAGTTCATCGCCTTCCAAGCAGCCATCTCGCTGCTCAAAAAGCAAGGCCGCTACGAATTCATCAAGGAAATCTACGAAAAGTGCAAGCATCAAATGACCTTACCAGCAGCAGAACGCTGCAACCCAGTTAAGGAAATCTACGCCTGCTTCACCCACGAAGAACTCTCTGACGAAGTTGCCTTACTGGTCACGCCTGAGAAGCCAAGCTGCCCCATCCAAGTCATTTACCAAACCCTCGAAGGACTTCATAAATCCATTGAAGGCCCCTGTGGTGACTGGTACTTCAGCGGCGACTACCCAACACCAGGTGGCTACAGCACGGTCTGCACCGCCTACATCAACTGGTTCGAAGGTCGCGACGGTCGCGCCTACTCCCTGCCAGTCTAACCCCATCCCTTGGGGATGGGGCTTACCCCCTCATCCCCAAAACTTACCACAATGAGCACCCAAGAGTTCCTCGAAGACAAAACTGACGCAACCCTCGTTGAAGAGACCGTTGCAGGGCAGACGCGTTCCTTCGACGAGCTCATCCGTCGCCACAGCCGCAAACTGCATGCCATGCTGCTGCAAATGCTCGGCAACGACTCCGATGCTTATGATGTCGCGCAAGAAGCCTTCCTCAAAGCCTTCCACTCCCTGCGCTATTTCCATGGACGCAGTGCCTTTTACACATGGCTTTACGCCATCGCGGCCAATCAGGCACGCAATCTCCTGCGCAAGCGCAAGCGCGAAAAACTCTACAGTCTCGACAACGACGACAAGGGCGATGCCTACGAAAAGGATCACCGCCTTGCCGACACCTCGATTGATGGTGACCCCGTCCGCACCGCCCAAGTCAAAGACCTCAAGACCAAGCTTTATGAGGCCATTGAAAGCCTCTCCCCCGCGCACCGCGAGGCCGTTGCCCTGATTGACATTCAGCACATGAGCTACTCCGAGGCGGCCGCCATCCTCAAAGTCTCCGAAGGGACGGTGCGCTCCCGCATCTTCTACGCCCACAAGCAGCTGCAAGGTCTACTAGCGGGTGAACGCTAATATAATTACCCGCCTCACCGCCACTTATTGATGTGTTACGTGCGCAACGATTGCCCAAGGATACTGGCATCTCTAGTTGTTCTACTCTCTCTATTTCTAGCGACAGCCACAGCTGCACCACAACACCTTACGTTCAAAGAGTCAGCACTGCCACCGACATCAAAAGTGCTAGCTCACTTCTACCAGCTTGAAGCGAACATCGCGCAAATGGACGCACTTTTGGCGATGGCTGAAGAACTAGAAGAATTAGATGAAGAGGCCTACGAACAGCACCTCAACATCTTAGACACCCACGCAAGCATCGTCAAAGAATGCCTGAGATACAATAGCGACTACGACTACGAAATCTGTGATATTGAACGTGATATTGAAGAATGCGAAGAATTTCTCAAGCACTACCGTTCGCGCACAGACCCCAAATACTATACACTCTCTAGATGTAGAGAGAAATCCCGCGAAATCAAAAGGCTGAGGAAAGAGCACCTAGCCATCATCGAATGCATCAACGCCATCGACGCAATAGGTCTTTCTGCAGATGTCAGCCTGCGCACCTATCTTACCAAACTCAGCAAATTAGTGGATATCGAAGAACAACCATTTTACTACGAGGATCGTTGACCAATCGCTAGGCCACGCCCGCCGAGCTATTGTTTACCATCCTAATTCACCCTTCACTTTCGCAGGAAAGAGCTTGCAGCATCAAGCAAAACATGCTAATCTAATTGGAGCATGAAAGTAATTACCATCCTAGGCAGTAAGAGCGATCTTCCCTTCATGGAACCAGCACGCGCGTACTTCAACGAACAAGGCGTCGAGCATGAAGAAGTTATCCTCTCCGCTCACCGCGACCTCCCAGAACTCGTTGAATACCTGAAGAACTTGGAAGAATCTGGCACCAAGGCCGTCCTTCTCTGCGTTGCAGGTCTTTCCGCCGCCCTCCCCGGTGTCGTCGTGATGAACACAAGCCTCCCCGTCATCGGCGTTCCTGTCCCTTGCGGCCCCCTCAATGGCATTGATGCCCTCCTTGCCATCTCCCAACTCCCTGGTGGCGTGCCAGCAACAACTGTTGGTCTGCACTCCAAGGCTCCTCTGAATGCAGCACAAGCTGCCTATCGTATCCTTCAACTCGCGAAGTAAAACACCATGAGCTGCATCAACGAACATGCCATTGATAAGGCGCTTGATGATTGGGCTGCCTTTATCCTCAAAGACATCCAAGACAAGCCCGAGCAATCAATCGCCCTCGTTGGTCTCATCAGCCGTGGCGAACTACTCGCCCAACGACTCGTACAACGCCTTGCAACCCTCGGTTGCAAGGCGCAATACGGTGCGATTGACATCACCCTGTACCGTGATGACTTTTCCATGCAGGGACGCAAGCCAGCGCTGCGCTCCTCCGACCTCCCCTTTTCTACCGATGGGATGAAGCTCATCCTCATCGACGACGTCCTACACACAGGGCGCACCGTACGCGCTGCCCTCAACGCCATTTTTGATTATGGCCGACCCGCCAGTGTCGAGATGCACTGCCTCGTCAACCGACCAGGACGCGAAATCCCCATTGAATCCAACTACAGCTGCTTCACCCTTTCCCCCAAGGACATCGAGCAACAACGCGTCGAAGTCCAACTGAAAGAAAACCACGGTGCCGACAGCATCACTTACTAAAACATTTTTCCCTCTCATCAAGCTATGAAGCCCATCAAAGACCTGCTCACCATCACCGCTTTGAGCGATGAGGACATTCATACCATCCTAGACAGCGCGGGTGCCATGAAAGACATCTTCACCAAAAGCGTGAAGAAAGTCCCCGCCCTGAAAGGCAAATCGGTACTCACCCTCTTTTACGAGCCAAGCACGCGCACTCGCTCCTCCTTCGAGGTGGCTGCGGAACGCCTCTCGGCCGATATCACCACCTTCTCCGTCTCCACCTCATCCGTCGTCAAGGGCGAAAGCATCCATGATACCATTGACACCTTGATGAGCATGAAGATGGACTACATCATCGTTCGCCACAAGAACAGCGGAGTCCCCGGCATCATTGCCAAGCACTGCAAGGCCGCTGTCATCAACGCGGGCGACGGTGCCCACGCACACCCCAGCCAAGCCTTCCTCGATGCCTTCACCATTCGCGAGAAATTTGGTCACATCGCGGGCAAGCGCATCGTTATCATCGGTGACATCCTTCACAGCCGCGTGGCTCGCTCCACCAGCACCATCCTCAAACGCTGCGGAGCCGAAGTCGCCTACATGGGACCCGCCCCACTCGTCCCCCCCACCAACCACACCGGCATCCCCCGCTTCACCGACTGGCAGAGCGTCTTTGATTGGAAGCCCGATGTCCTTTACATGCTGCGCGTGCAAAACGAACGCATGGACTCCCCCTTCTTCCCCGCGAGCGACTACCACAAGAGCTTTGGCATCACCGAAGGTCGTTTGGAGCGCATCTCTGGCGACGGTCTCGTCATCATGCACCCTGGCCCCGTCAATCGCGGTGTTGAACTCTGTGACGAAGCCATGGACTACAGCAACACCCTCATCAACACCCAAGTTGAAAACGGCATCGCGGCCCGCATGAGCATCCTCTACCACCTCACCCCCCAAACCAAGAACAATGACTGATTGCTTCATCACCAAGGCAACATGGGCAGCCGATGGCAGCCTAGTCGACGTCCTCATCAGCAAGGACGCCCCCACCAGCCACCTCAACAACGGTATTGATGAGCGTGGCGTGCACCTTGCCGCCCACGTCACACCAGCGGGGCAAGTTCAAGCCCCTGCAGGGGCTACCATCATTGATGGCACGGGGCAAATCCTCCTTCCCGGTCTCACCGACCTGCATGCACGCGTCTCCCAAAGCGGCAAAAGCTCCATCAAAACCGTCAAACTTGCCAGCCAAGCAGCCCAGCAAGGTGGTGTGACCGCCCTGCTTGCCATGCCCAGCAAGTCGCACATGTTCGACAACCCAGCGGCGCTTGACAGCTTCCGCGACATCGCCGATGAGCTACCCCGGACCGACATGGTACCAGCGGGCTGCATCACCCTTCAATGCGAAGGCGTGCAACAATCCCCCTACAACACCTTAGCGGGCAAAGGCATCAGCATCTTTACAGACGGCGACATTGCACCAAGCAACATGCTGATGCTCTATCGCGCCATGCAGTACATTGCCGACTTGGGGCTCACCTTCGCCCTGCGAGCTGACGTACCAGCCATCAGCAAAGACTGCTACGTTCACCGCAGCACCAGCAGCTACATGCTCGGCATGCGTGGTCTGCCCGCCTGTGCAGAGGAAATCGGCACCGAAACCATTTTACGCCTCGCGGCCGACACCCAAGCCAAGATTCATCTGCAATGCGTCAGCACGGTAGAAAGCGTCAACATTCTGCGACGCAACAAAGGCAACGCTACGGCCGAAGTCGCCTTGCACCACCTCCTCTTCACGCATGCAGACATCGGTGACTTTGACACCACCTACAAAACCCTTCCCCCACTTCGTGGACAAACCGACTGCGAAGCCCTGCTCGATGGCATCAAAGATGGCACCATCGACTGCATCGTCAGCGACCACTGCCCTTGCAGCCCCTTCGCTAAAAAGCAAGAATTCCCCTCTGCCCCACAGGGCATGATTGGATTAGACACCTACCTGCCCAGCCTCTACACCAAGCTGGTCAAAACAGGCAAGCTTAGCTGGGCACAACTCATCCAAGCATGCTGCGTGCGCCCAGCAGCCATCTTGAAGGGAGAGACCGACAGCGCGCTGCCCGTCATCCTCTTCAACCCAGCAGAGACCCAAGCCATCCAAGCTGAAACCCTGCCAAGTGGCACCCTCAACAGCCCTTATCTCGGGCAAGAGCTTGAAGGTAAAGTCAGCTTCATCGGCTGACACCTTCCACTCCATCACTCAAAACGCTCTACTCTCTCTCCATGAACATCTGCATCATCACCGATGGAAAAAAAGGTCACCTCAACCAAGCAGGTGGACTGGCAGAAGCCGTACTGAAGAGAGCCCAGGCGATTCACCCCGAGGGTGAACACCAAATCCAAACCCTCAGCGTCGAAAAACTCCCCCGTTGGAAGCGATTTCGCTACAAGGGGGAGCCCGACACAGCCCCCAAAATCGACCTTGTCATCTGCGCTGGTCACGGATCACACTTGGCATCCATCAGCCTCTCGCGCAAGCACAAATGCGCCTGCATGGTCTGCATGCGCCCCAGTTTACCGCGCTGCTTCTTCACCCTTGAATTCGTGCCTGAGCACGACCTGAAACCCAAGGACTACAAATGCAAAAAAATCTTTGCCACCAAAGGGGTACTCAATCGTATTAAACCGCAAAACCCCGAGTGCAAAAAACGCAACATTCTCTTCCTCATTGGGGGAGAAAGTCGTGAATACAAATGGGACAGCGAGCAACTGCTCAACCAAATCACCCATATTGCACGCTACAGCAGCAGCCCTATCGTGCTAACAACATCCCGACGCACCGACCCTGACTTCATCGCCGAAGTCAACCAAGCTTGCCCCAACATCCACGTCGTCCCCTACGAGCAAACAGATGACGACTGGTACCAAAACAACATCGATATCGCCAAGGAAATTTGGGTCACCCGCGACAGCGTCAGCATGGTCTACGAATCCATCACCGCCGGTATCCCCACGGGACTACTTGAGATGGAACCACGCACCTTCATCAAAGGCAAAGTCAGCCGTGTCACCCGAGGCATGGAACAACTCATCACCGATGGACAAGCCACCAGCTTCACCCACTGGGGGCAAACTCACCAACTGCCTGCCCCCACCCCACTGGACGAAGCCAACCGTGCAGCCGACTACATCGTCGAGCATTTTCCCCATCTCTTTAAGGGGATCTCTAGCAATTAGTATTTAGGTAAGGCTAAACTGCTGCCACCGTCAATCATGCGACTATTTGTCGCAAAAACCTTATTGGCGACATTTTGTCGCACATGATATTGCGACTATTTGTCGCAATACAATTACAGCCAGTCTTAATAAAAATAACCTTTTTATTGATTATCATATTTTTATAGCTGAATATTATTTTATTCATTCTTGGCATGGCATTTGCATATTAGGTGGTGAGATGGAAGGGCTCAAGCGATTTGAGCCTGAATCTGTAAAAAATCTAAACAAACACAACTAGAAAGAAAAAATAAAATGGCTAAAATTCTTGGTATTGACTTGGGTACAACCAACTCTTGCATGGCAGTAATGGACGGTGGTCAAGCTACTGTTCTTGAAAACAGCGAAGGCGCACGCACAACACCTTCCGTCGTAGCATTCACCAAATCGGGAGAACGCGTCGTCGGTCAAGCAGCAAAGCGTCAAGCTGTCACCAACCCACGTAACACCGTCTTCTCAGCCAAGCGCCTCATTGGTCGCAAATTTGCTGAGCTGACCGAAGAGGACAAGAAGGTTCCTTACGAAATCGTTCCAGCTGCAAACGGTGATGCCCACATTAAGGTTGAAGTAGGTGGTGAAGAAAAAGTATTCTCCCCACAGGAAATCAGCGCCATGATTCTTGGCAAGCTGAAGGCTGATGCCGAAAACAAGCTCGGTGAAACCATCACCGAAGCCGTCATCACGGTTCCAGCCTACTTCAATGATGCCCAACGTAACGCAACCAAGGCTGCTGGTGAAATCGCAGGTCTTAAGGTTCGCCGCATCATCAATGAACCAACCGCAGCTGCCCTCGCCTACGGTTTGGACAAAAAGAGCAACGAAAAGATTGCTGTCTATGACTTGGGTGGTGGTACCTTCGATATCTCCGTACTCGAAATCGGTGACGGTGTCTTTGAAGTCATGGCCTCCGACGGTGACACCCACTTGGGCGGTGATGACTGGGATAACGCCATCATCAACTGGATCTTGGCCGAATTCCAACGCCAAGAAGGCATGGACATCTCCAAGCAAATGGACGCCCTTCAACGCATTAAGGAGGAAGCAGAAAAGGCTAAGATTGCCCTCAGCTCCACCCAAAGCTTCGACATCTCCCTGCCCTTCATCACCATGGATGCAACAGGTCCTAAGCACATTCAAACAACGATTTCCCGCAGCAAGTTGGAACAACTGACCGAAGCGCTGCTCGAACGCACCGCTGGCCCCGTTCGCAACTGCATCTCCGCTGCTGATATCTCCGCCTCCGAAGTAGACGAACTCGTCCTCGTTGGTGGTATGTCCCGCATGCCCGCTGTTCAAGAAATGGCTCAACGCCTTGCAGGTAAGGAACCACACAAGGGCGTTAACCCTGATGAAGTTGTCTCCATCGGTGCAGCCATTCAAGGTGGTGTCCTCGCAGGTGATGTGAACGACGTTCTCCTTCTCGACGTGACTCCGCTGACCCTCTCCATCGAAACGATGGGTAGCGTTGCAACCCCCATGATTGACCGCAACACGACCATCCCAGTCCGTAAGAGCCAAGTCTTCTCCACTGCTGCTGACAACCAACCAGCTGTTGACATCCGCATTTGCCAAGGCGAACGTAAAATGTTCAATGATAACAAGCTTCTGGGCAACTTCAAGCTCGATGGCATCGACCCAGCCCGCCGTGGCGAACCTCAAATCGAAGTCACCTTCGACATCGACGCCAACGGTATCCTCAAGGTAACAGCCAAGGACAAGAAGTCCGGTAAGGAGCAAAATATTTCCATCCAAGGTTCCTCGGGTCTGTCCAAGGAAGAAATCGAACGCGCCAAGCAAGATGCCGAAGCACACGCTGAAGAAGATCGCAAGCGCGCTGACGAAATCGAAACCATCAACAAGGGCGACTCCTTGGCTCACAATGTCGAACGCCAACTCACCGAAATGGGAGACCAAGCACCAGCTGAAATCAAACAACCCATCGAAGAGAAGGTCAAGGCTCTCAAAGCAGCGGTCGAAGCTAAAGACATCGACCAAATCAAGACCCTTACGGCAGACCTCGAACAAACACTCGAAAGCCTGAACCAAGCTGCCCAACAAGCCCAAGCTGGGCAAGGTGGCTGCGCTGGTGGTGGCTGTGGCCCAGACGCAGGTGCCGCTTCTGGCGAACCCCGCAAGGCCAAGGGCAAAGTTGTTGACGCCGAAGTCGTTGACGAAGCCTAAACACCCATCGGGGCTCTGGTAACATAAAAGCCAGAGCCCCCCCCTTCAACCAAACAAATAACTCCAATACCTATTATATCATGATCAAACCATTAGGACAACGCGTGCTCATCGAACGAGTCGCCCCCGAAACCAAAACCGCAGGTGGTCTCTTCCTTCCCGAAACAGCAACAGAAAAACCATCTGACGCCATCGTACGTGCCATCGGCACAGGCGGACGCGATAAAGATGGCGCCTTGATTCCCTTCAACGTAGCTGTCAACGACAAGGTCCTCATCTCCAAATACGGTGGAACCGACGTCACCTTCAACGGGGTTGACTACGTCATCATCAACGAGAGCGACATCCTCGCTGTCATCGACTAATATTTTTAACTACTAACAACTTATAATTCAAAAAAATTATGGCTAAACAACTTGCATTTGAAGAAGCAGCTCGCCAGAGCTTGCTTAATGGTGTTACCAAGATTGCTAAGGCGGTGAAGAGCACGCTCGGACCTGCTGGTCGCAATGTGGTGATTGAAAAGAAATTCGGCTCCCCCGCCATCACGAAGGATGGTGTGACGGTTGCCAAGGAAGTGGAACTGGAAGACGCCTACGAAAACATGGGTGCTCAACTCGTCCGCGAAGTATCCAGCAAGACAAACGACATCGCTGGTGATGGTACAACAACAGCCACCGTCCTCGCAGAAAGTATTTACAAGGAAGGTCTTCGCAACGTCACCGCTGGTGCTAACCCCATCATGCTTCAACGCGGCATCAACAAGGCAGCAGCCGCCATCGTGGCCGAGCTCAAGAACATCTCCAAGCCAGTCGACGCAGCTAAGGAAATTGCCCAAGTTGCAACCGTCTCCGCCAACTGGGACACAGAAATCGGTGGCATCATCGCCGACGCCATGGACAAAGTAGGCAAAGACGGCACCATTACCGTAGAAGAAGCCAAGGGCATCGACACCAGCCTTGACGTCGTAGAAGGCATGCAATTTGATAAAGGCTACCTCTCCCCCTACTTCGTCACCAACGCAGAATCCATGGAATGCGTGCTCGAAAATCCATACATCCTGATTTTTGAAAAGAAGATTTCCAACCTCAAGGACTTCCTCCCCGTCTTGGAACTAGTCGCCAAGTCCGGTAAGCCATTCCTCGTCATTGCCGAAGACATCGAAGGCGAAGCCCTCGCGGCCCTCGTCGTCAACCGCCTGCGCGGTACCCTCAACATCTGCGCTGTCAAGGCACCAGGCTTTGGTGACCGTCGCAAGGCCATGCTTCAAGACATCGCCACCCTCACCGGTGGACAATGCATCTCCGAAGACCTTGGACTCAAGCTCGAAAACGTCACCATCGACCAACTCGGACAAACAAAGCGCGTCGTCGTCTCCAAGGACACAACAGTCATCATCGAAGGTGCTGGCTCCTCCGCCGACATCTCCGCCCGCGTCCAACAAATCCGCAAGCAAATTGCCGACACATCCTCCGACTACGATAAGGAAAAGCTTCAAGAGCGCCTTGCCAAACTCGCTGGTGGTGTAGCCGTCATCAAGGTAGGTGCAGCAACCGAAACCGAAATGAAGGAAAAGAAAGACCGCGTCGATGATGCCCTTCACGCAACCCGCGCAGCAGTGGAAGAAGGCATCGTTCCCGGTGGTGGTGTTGCCCTCATTCGTGCCCAATCAGCAGCCGCAACGCTGGAACTCTGTGGTGATGAAAAGACAGGTGCAGACATCGTCGTACGTGCCGTCGAAGCACCACTTCGTCAGTTGGTCACCAACGCAGGTCGCGAAGCCGCCCTCATCGTTGAAAAAGTCAAGGGACTTTCCTCCCCAACACAAGGTTATAACGTCGTAACAGACGAATATGAAGACCTTCTCGTCTCTGGCGTCGTTGACCCCACCAAGGTAACACGCTCCGCCCTCCAAAATGCAGCCTCCATCGCAGGCCTCATGCTGACGACAGAATGTCTCATCGCAGACATCCCCGCCCCAGCAGCAGCCCCAGCAGCCGACCCAATGGGTGGCATGGGCGGAATGGGTGGCATGGGCGGCATGATGTAAACCATCAGGAACACGCCATCCCATCCAACTTGACCACATAAATGAGCACAAGTTCTGGATTACCAATAAGTTAAATAAGCATCAAGCACCGTACCTCACCACAGGTACGGTGCTTTTTTTTCGGCACTCCGTCCGATGTGCAAAAAATAGCAATGCCAAGATGAGATGCATCATCTTGGCATTGCATTAGCGGCATTTAAAACTCGTTAGAAATTGACGGTGTGTGGGTCTAAGCCAGAGAAGGCTGTGGTGGGCATGGCGTCGATAATGGCCATGTCTTCAGCGGAGATTTCAAAATCTTCAACCGTGAGATTTTGCATCATGCGATCCGCATTGACGGACTTGGGTAGAACGATGGTGCCGTGCTGCATGCACCAGCGGATGCAGATTTGAGCGCTGCTCTTGCCGTATTTTTCGGCCAGCTTGAGCAGGAGTTCATCTTGCAAAAGCGTACCGCGACCGATGGGCGACCATGCTTCGATTTGCAGACCGTGTGAACGGCTGTTGGCGATGACGTCGGCTTGCATGTAACCGGGGTGGAATTCAATTTGATTCACCGCTGGGGTGACCGTAGCGCTTTCCATGAGGGCATCGAGGTATTGGGGCAAGAAGTTGCTCACACCGATGGATTTGACACGACCCGAAGCGAGGATTTTTTCCATCCCGCGCCATGTGGAGGCGTTGAGCTCCTTCCAGTTTTCGTTGTACTTCTCATTGGCTGGCCAGTGGACGAGGTAGAGATCAAGGTAATCCAGACCCAGCTTTTCCATGCTTTCCTCAAAGGCTTTCAGGCAGTTTTCTTCACCTCGCATGTCGTTCCAGACTTTGGAGGTCACGAAGAGCTCTTCACGGGCGATGCCGCTTTGGCGAATGCCTTCGCCCACGCTGCGCTCGTTACCGTAAACGGCAGCGGTGTCGATGTGGCGGTAGCCGCACTTGATGGCGTTGACGACGCCTTGAACGGCTTCTTCGCCTTCGGCTGCTTGCCAAGTGCCGTAACCGATTTGAGGGATGCTCAAACCATTATTCATGGTGATATTCTTCATAACATTAGACCAATTTTGTCAATTCAATAACCTTAAATTCAGCCAAGGCACCTTCGGTCACCTTGACGAAGTGTTGCATGTGGGCGTTGCTTAAGTGGGCTTGCAGTGCGGCTGCGCTTGTCCAGTTTTCATAAAAGACGAAGCTGGCGCTATTCTTGTTGTCTTGATGCAATTCATAGCCAAGACAACCCTCCTCTGCTCGTGTGATGGGGACGAGCTTGAGTACTTCTTCCTTCACGAATTCCTCCTGCCCTTCAGCGGCGGTAATGATGGCAACGATGGATAAAACTTGTGTTTCCATAAAATAATAGTGGTTGTGTTAGAAACCACCATCATTTTATGGAACTTGTGTCGATTTGTCGAACTTAATCCACGGTCAAACGTGTCAGTTCCATGATATTCCAAACTTCCACCTTATCCTGAGTGGCCTCGGCATAGGCTTTTAAGTAGGGCATCTCCATATGCTTATCGATGGCTTCCTGATTTTTCCAATGTTCATAGAAGACAAAGGTGTTGGGGTCCTTGATGTCTTGGTGCATGTTGTAGCTGATGTTGCCCTCCTCCTCGCGGGTGGGGTCAATGAGCTTCCAGAGGGCATCGAGTACCTCTTGGCGATAAGCCTCCTTGGCGGTCACGATGACGACAATGTAAATAGTATCTTCATTCATAAGCAGAGCTTAAATCTACCATGGTTCCGCGTCCATAAGAAAAGAGCGATTCTCGGCAAACAGTTTTGACAAGTGGGGGCGGTATTTGATAAACTAGTTAACATGACTAAGCTCACCCTTTTCTCCCTGCTGGCGGCATCCCTTTGCTCGGCAGCCCCCGAATTTTCACCCATCTTTCAGTCGGGCATGCTCCTGCAGCGCGAAGCGCCCATCCCCGTCTGGGGTAGCGCTAAGGCTGGCGAAGCAATCAAGCTGACATGGCGCGGTAAAAGCGTAAGTACCACCGCTAACGCGGAGGGCGAGTGGAAGATTGAGCTCCCCGCCTGCAAGGCAACAGCCAAAGGTAGCACCTTGATTGCCAGTGATGCAGATGGTGAGACCAAGCTTGACGACATCATCATTGGTGACCTGTGGCTCGCCAGTGGGCAGTCCAACATGCAACGCCCCATGTCGCTCTTCAAGGACACCAAGCCCATGAGCAAGGATTTTAAGAACGACCAAATCCGCATCCTCCAAATTGATACCCTACTGGCGACTGATGGGCGTTCCTACACCCTTGAGCACTACAATGATGTCAAAGCCAAGGGCGGTGTTCAGATGACATGGAAGGCCTTCAACCCACAAAACACCCTCGGCTTCTCGGCCGTTGCTTCGACCTTTGCCCACTACTTGCAGGAGGACAGCGGTGTGCCCATCGGCATCATCGGCAACGCGGTTGGTGGTTCAGGTGTCGAGGCTTGGATGCCCCAGTCCCTCATCGATAGCAAGGAACGCTACCATCGTCTGAAAGGGGGCGACTGGTTGGATGCCCCCAGTTTTTCAGCTTGGGTTCGCGGTCGCGCCAAACACAACCTCAAGACGGTCATTGCCAGTGGAACCGTTCCTGTGGAAGAGCTTGAGCACCCCTTCAAGCCCGCCTACCTCTTCGAGCGCGCGACAGCCCCCCTCACCCCCCTGCCCATCAAGGGCGTGATTTGGTATCAGGGCGAAAGCAATGCTGAAGACCCAGACATGGAACGCAATGCCGCCATGATTCAGGACATGATTGCCGCATGGCGCAAAGCCTTCCAGAATGACAAACTGCCCTTCTTCACAGTGCAGTTACCCCGCATCAAGGACAGCACCCCCCTGCGTGCGCCATGGGCTCACTTCCGCGAAGCGCAAGACCAAGTCGCCCAGCAAGACCCCTACACCGACATCGTCTGCACCCTCGAACTGGGGGAAGCTAACAGCGATGTACACCCATCGCCCAAGGCACCCGTCGGTCGCCGATTGGCCAATGTGGTGCTCAACAAATGCTACGGCAAAAAGCTGCCAACATCCCCACGCATTGTCGCCATGAAGTGGACGAAGGATGGTGCCATTCTCAAAGCATCCCAAGCATTGCGCACGGAAGGCGCGCCAACGGGCTTCAAGCTCACCATTGCTGGTAACGAGGTCCCCGCAACCATCAAGCCCAGCGTCAAGGGCAACATCATCAAGTTGAACATCAAGAGCGATACCCCCATCGCCGAACTCAAGGAGAAGGCCACCCTCAACTACAACTTCGAGGTTTACTGCGAACCCAATGTCGTCGGCAAAGAGGGCGAACTCCCCCTCTTCCCATGGCGCAGTCAGAAAGACTAAGCCTCAATCTCATCAAAAAAGGGCGTCCCGATTGGGACGCCCTTTTTATTTATATGAAATTACTTATTCCAGCTTGGGGTAAAGCGAATGCGCTCACCGGCACCGGGGCTGTGGGCGGGTACATCGTACTGCGTGCGCTTTTGTTGGTAGAGCTGGCGCATCTCCTTGACCGTTTTGGCATAGGCAGGGTCAGCGATAACATTGCGCATTTGCTGCGGGTCTTTTTTGTTGTCAATGAGCAACCACTCATTTTCGAGCTTGCGCGCATTGGGGTCTTCATTGGGCATGAGCGACCAAATGCGTGAGAAGGTGTAGCGATCGGTGCGAATGCCATCATGGCGTGGGGCGTTGTGCTCCCCTGGGTTTTCGTAGAAGCAGTAGTAAAGCGCACGATTGGCAAAGCTATCCGATGAGCCCGTCGCAAAGAGCGATGTCAGGGAACGACCATCAAATGTCTTGGTGTTCTCCTCGGTGTCAGCTCCTGCCAGCTCGCAGAAGGTCGGGGCATAGTCAATGTTTTGCACAAGGCTTTGCGAGCGCACGCCCTTGGCAATCTTATTGGGGAAGCGCATGATGAGTGGCATGCGCAGGCTCTCTTCAAAAATCCAGCGTTTGTCGTAGAGCCCATGTTCACCGAGATAAAAACTTTGGTCGGCAGCATAAATCACCAAGGTATTTTCTGCAATGCCCTCCTTATCGAGGTAATCGAGGATGTCGCCAATGGATTCATCCATGGCAAGCAATGTGCCCAGATAATCCTCCATGTACCAACGCCAGCGTTGAACAGTCATCTGCTCCAGCGTGCTAATTTTACCCGTCTTAACGGCTTCCACAAACTCGCGTGTGCGCTGGGTGTAATGGTCGATATAAATAGCGCGTTCCTTGCCAGCGGGGACATTGACGATGCTGGTGGGCAAGGTCAATTCAGCGGGGAACTTAGGCACGTGCTTTGCCATATCAAAATCCGCAGGGATTTGCCCCTTAAACATGCCCGAGTTAATCATCTGCTGAAGTGCCTTCTTGCTGGCAATCTCCTTCATCACCTCAAAGGGCACTTCCGAGCGAACAAGGTGGGCATCATTCCAGTTGCAGAAGTAGCTCTGGATATTTTGCTCATTGAGATTCAAAAACTCGGGGCGATTGGCATAATCATCCATCAGGGTCGCTGGCGGGGTCAATTTGGCGACAACGGCCTTAATCTGCTTGAGGTGGCGGGTGGCGGGAATCCAGTTACGGTGCGGAGCTTTATGCCCCACGACCATGGCAAAGGGTTTATCCGCATCACGCTGCTCCAACCAAGCAATAGCTTTATCAGTGATGATATCGCTGACATAG
The DNA here is from genome assembly GCA_044433085.1 of Akkermansia sp. GTDB lineage: Bacteria > Verrucomicrobiota > Verrucomicrobiia > Verrucomicrobiales > Akkermansiaceae > Akkermansia. The sequence continues at coordinate 206 of JAWXTZ010000019.1, read as the reverse complement.
CCGTTACTACGCTTAGTCACCGCCTTACCATCAGGTCCCATGGTGATGAAACCAGAATTCCAGTACTCACCTTGTGCGGGCAGAATCTCCCACCAATTGAAGCCAGTTGGGTTGGATACCAAGTGCCATTTGCCGATGTAAGCCGTCTGGTATCCCACCTTTTGCAGCATCTTAGGCCAAGTGGGTTGGCTACCATCCAAGGCATC
>JAWXTZ010000018.1:0-27760 GCA_044433085.1 Akkermansia sp. | reverse complement strand
ACAAGTAACTAACGAGCTCGCCTTAATCCAAGAGCCCATGTTAGCTACACATGAGCTCTTGCTCCAGTGAGTGATATTGTATCATCTCCCCCTTATTTTACCAGCTCTCAATATAAGAGTAACTAGCTAGCAGGCACCTTACAAAAAAAGCTCGCCTTGATTGATAAGGCGAGCTCTTGAAAAAGGGGGAATTCATCAAGCCTTGTAGCTTTCAACAAGCGCACGGGTGCGGCTTTGAACACCTTCCATGCGGGCACGGAGGGAGGCCTTGTAGGCTTCCATATCCTTGATGGGGGCTTGGGCTACGCCAGAGATTTCAGCAGCCTCGGCAATGGCGGGGCAAAGCGCATCAATCATGCGTGGGTCAAATGGCTTGGGGATGACGTAGTCACTACCGAAGGTGAGCTCCTTGCCTCCATTGGCTTCAACCACTTCTGGTGGTACGGGCAGGCGTGCAAGGTCGGCCAAGGCGCGAGCTGCGGCAATCTTCATCGCTTCGTTGATGGTCGTGGATTGCACGTCCAAAGCAGCGCGGAAGATGTAGGGGAAGCAGCTGACGTTGTTGACTTGGTTGGGCCAGTCGCTACGACCGGAGCCCATAATGCAGTCTGGGTTAGCTTCCTTAGCCGCATCGTAGGTGATTTCTGGGTCAGGGTTGGCGCAGGCGAAGATGATGGGGTTATCAGCCATGCTGCGAACCATATCCTTGCTCAGAAGGTCCTTCTTGGAGAGTCCGAGGAAGAGGTCAGCACCTTGCAGCGCAACTTCAAGTGTGCAATCGTCACTTTGGGCAAACTGAGCCTTGGTGGAGTGCAAATCGAGGCGACCTGTGTGGATGAGACCACGGGAGTCGAACATGAAAATGTTTTCGCGACGAATACCCAAGGCCATATAGAACTTGGCGCAGGAGATACCAGCAGCACCAGCACCACTGACAACACACTTCATGTTTTGCAATTGGCGACCTGTCAAGTGAGCGGCATTGAGCAGCGCAGCACCAGAGATAACGGCTGTACCGTGTTGGTCATCGTGGAAGACGGGGATGTTCATTTCTTCGCGAAGACGAGCTTCGACGATAAAGCACTCAGGGGCTTTGATATCTTCCAGATTGATGGCACCGAAGGTAGGTTCCATGGTCTTGATGACTTCAATGAGTTGCTCGGGCTTTTGGATGTCGAGTTCAATATCAAAGACGTCGATATCAGCATAAACCTTGAAGAGCAGACCCTTACCTTCCATAACTGGCTTGGATGCGTGCGCACCGATGTTGCCCAAACCGAGCACGGCTGTACCATTACTGATAACGCCCACGAGATTGCTTTTACCAGTGTAGAGAGCGGATTTGCTCTTATCTTCTGCAATTTCAAGACAAGGTGTCGCAACGCCTGGGGAATAGGCGAGGGTCAAGTCGTCAGTCGTGAAGCAGGACTTGCAGGGTAATACTTCAAGCTTACCTGGTCGTGGATTTTCGTGGTAAGCCAAGGCGCGGGCATTTAAGTCAGTAGACATGATAGATGATTGTATGGTTGAAATAATTAAAAATTTCCTGTAAATAATAGCATAGCAGCTAGCTCATAGCAAGCGCAGAATGCGTGAATAAAATGCAAGAATGACGCTTCTTGTGCCCTTCTGATTTTTTAAGGAGACCTTGTAAAATTAGGTGTGATGAGTTTTGGCGACAAAAATCGCACGATTGGCTATCATTCTGGATTGCTATTTGATTCAGTGCCAATGTTGCAAGGTTTCCTAAAGCTTGCACAAAAGCAGCCCTTGGCAACGATGACACCCACGCCCAAGAGCAGGAAGGCAAAGATAAGTTGTGTGCCCATGCTCAAGAAATCCGCCTGACCTGCCGCAAGGGACGCTACACCCTTAACAATGATGATAATCAATGCTGTAAAGGCAACAATCAGCATGCTGTACATGGGTAGGATAAGCATCCAACTAGGCTTACCGCTGCGCTTCAAGTACAGAGCCACGGCAAAGAGGCAGAGGGAACCGATGAGCTGATTGGCAGAGCCAAAGAGCGGCATGATGCTTTGATAACCAGCCATGGCAAGCAAGCCGCCAAGGCTTATCGTAATCAGGGTGGCAACAATGCTCTTGGAGAAGAAGCGCCCCAGGGCGCTTTCCTGCGTAAACAACTCTTGGAAGCACATGCGACCAATACGAGCCAAGGAATCTAGGCTGGTCAGCGCGAAGGATGAAATAGCCAAGGTAATCAGACTAAAGACCATGTCCTCGGGCAAGCCCATGGGGCTCAAGAAGCCAGCGACGGCCTTGGCAAAAATCACAGGGGGTGTCCCCTCGGGCATGCTGGTCGCACTTGCCAGCGCGCCAACCGCCACCAAGGCGATGAGGGCGAGGAAGCATTCCAGCAGCATACCACCAAAGCCAATGAGCTTCATATCCTTCTCATTGTTGATTTGTTTGGACGTCGTCCCAGTCGAAATGATGGCGTGACCACCCGAGATAGCCCCGCAAGAGACGGTGACGAAAAGAATGGGGAAGAGGTATTGTCCCTTGACCTCAAAGCCGGCAAAGGCGGGAAGGTTCATCGTGGGTTGCGTCATGAAGATGCCGACCATCGCCGCCAACAACATGGCGATGAGGAGGAAGGCGTTCATGAAGTCACGGGGTTGCAACAACAACCACATGGGTAAGACCGATGCGACAAAAATGTAGGCAAAGACAATCAACAACCATGTCGATTGGTCGAAGAAGATGGGGTTATTCATCCCAAGCGTCAAACCACCTACCAAGAAAACAAGGGCGACCACTGTCTGCATGAGCGGGTTCAGCTTGAATTTGCGCAAGATAAGACCCAGAAGCACAGCAAAGAGCACAAAGAACATGGAGCAGCTCGATGCCATACCATGCGCCTGATTCACGCCATTTTCCGTCAATCCATTGAAGGTCCCTGCCACCAAATCGGAGAAGAAGGCAATGACCAAAATGCACATCAACCAGCTAAAGATGAGGAAGAAAATCTTGCCTGACTTGCCCACGTAGCGTTCAATGAGCACACCGACCGTCTTGCCCTCATTGCGGACAGAGGCGTAGAGCGAAGCAAAATCCTGAACCGCCCCCATGAAGATGCCTCCCAGCATAATCCAAAGCAGCACAGGAACCCAGCCAAACATAGCCGCGACAATAGGCCCCACAATAGGACCCGCCCCTGCGATGGAGGCAAATTGGTGACCAAAGAGAACGGGACGCGATGCCGGCACATAGTCCACATCATCACGCAAGGCGTTGGCGGGGGTGACTCGATTTTCATCAATGCCCCAAGCACGTTCCAAATAACGACCGTACAAAAGATAGGCAATGAACAAAATCACGCCACAGACAGCTAATAGCAAAGCAGAACTCATGATAGTATACCCCTAAAGGAGCGCTAAAATGATACGCCCATCACCCTAACAGGTCAAGCTTTATTATTGGATAAGAGCTTCTTAAGCAGCTTTTGCACCGGTTCGCTCAAGCAGCTTATCCATAATTCTGTTCCGTCTAGAGCCGATAATGCGCCAGCCTTGACAAGTACCTTAACCGTCTTCATATTCCCTTGCGTTAAGGCCGCACGCAAAGCCGTGCCACCCCACGCACTGCCAGAAAAGGGGCTTAGTCCCGCATCGATAAGCGCTTGTACCAAGAGGGGGCTATCTTCGCACTTCGTCACCGAGGTGATGTAAAGGGCATTTTCGTCCCTGTTGTTCGTGGCGTTTAAATCGGCGCCCTGCTCCATGAGCCGTAGGGCGATATCCTCTAAACCACTACCGCAGGCAGTGAGAAATGGGGTATAGCCTCGGCTACAAGGCTCATTGATTTGAGCACGCAAAAACTCTTCGCCCTGAGCTTGAGCCTCTCGGATGAGGCGTTCCGCCAAGAGTGTTTGAGAAAAGAGCAAGGAGAGGTCGAGAAGGCTTTCGCGATGAGGCAAGGGCTGAAAGGCGGAGACCCCGAGGTCGAGCAAACGCATGGAAAAATCCTCCAGACACCCCATACAAGCTGCCATGGCGGTGGTCATACCATCATAACTTTTAGCGTGAATATCGACACCGAGGGCGACGAGATGCTCCGCCAGCTTTTGATGCCCGTGCATGCAGGCAACCATCAAGGGTGTGACCCCCCGACGGCTGGGACGATTCATCGACACAGCATGCTTGAGGAAGAAGTCCACCCAATGCCGACTCCCTACCTCGCAAGCCACGCGAAAGGGGGAGTTATCGAAATCATCACTTAGGAGCTCGGCACGCCCATCCTTCACTGCTTGCTGCAATAATGCGGCGTCGTTATCGAGAACAGCTTGCTTCAAGCAATCAATAGCAGGCATTTCGTACCAAGGGGCAATACTCTTCATATATTTGGCTCGCGCAACAAAGTCATAACTGTAGAGCGAGGCATCTGCTGGTGATCTCATTCTCAATACTATAATCACTTACACTACTCCATTCAAGCTTTTATCTTGGCACCTGTCCGCTGCTGTGATAGGATGGTGGCATGAGTGAACGCTGTATTTTAGTGGCTGAGGATGACACGGCCATCCGTTGCGCCTTGGTCGATGCCTTGCGTGCGAGCGGCTATGCTGTTTTAGAGGCAGCCGATGGGCAGCAGGCTCTGGAACTTTTACTCATCGAGGGCATTGACTTAGCACTGATGGATGTCAACATGCCGCACCGCGATGGTTTTTCGCTGCTTAAGGTCATGCAGCGCGAATGCCCTGGGGTGCCCAGCATTTTACTCACGGCACGTGGTGAAGAGCATGAACGCGTCAAGGGGCTGACCCTCGGGGCGGATGATTATGTCATCAAACCCTTCAGCATGGTGGAGCTGCTCGCCCGCATCAGCGCGGTGCTGCGCCGCTACCCCGTCCGCCGACTGCGCGCCACCAACAACCTCAACTTTACTGGTGGTCACTTGCTGCCCGATGACAAGAAGGTTCAATTTGAGGATGGACGCGTCATTGAACTTTCCGCGCGCGAGACCGAACTCTTCCGCTACTTCCTCATGCACCCCGACCGCATCATCCCCCAAGAGGAGCTACTGCTACGCCTTTGGAACAGCGATGCAGCCTCCTCCCAAACCCGCATGGTCGCGGTCACGCTGACGCGTCTCAAAGAAAAACTAGGCTCCCCCCTCACCACCCACTTCGAAAACGTACGAGGTCGCGGCTACAGATTTAACTCCTAACTCCTAACTCCTAACTCCTAACTCTCTTGTCACGTCGTTTTTATTTTACCTTTGCCATCCTTGGTCTCATCTGCCTGCTTGCCTCCCTCTGGCAGGGCTATGAGGTCACGCAGTTGGGCGGGCGTTTGCAGCGCATTGATGAAAAGACGCAGCGCGAGCGACTCCTGCAGCTCTCCCTCCCCCGTGTTGAAGAAAAGTTGCACGAACTGCTCGCACCCGAGATTGCACGTCTGGGTGAGGCCCCGCGCGTCGGCATCCCCCTTTACCCTGTCAATTTGGAAGGCAAGTCAGATTTCGTCACCTGCTACTTCATGCAGACCCCCGCGAACCTCTTTATTGCCGAGGGACAGCGGGATGAAGGCATCGCGCTGACCCAAGACCCGCAGCTCATCGACACCATTCGACGCAAGGCCTATAACCCCAATGCCCCCCTCTTCGACCCCAATGAAAACCACCAGCTCAGCGGTGGTGACCAAAAGGCGGTCTTTGGCGTTTATGAAGTCTTTGAAACCGACTTCACCAAGGAAATCAAGCAGACCGACAAAGCCAGCCCCTATTTCGGATGGAGCGATGGCAAGCAGCTCGTCTACATGAGGCGCATCCCCACAACCCACGGCTACACCGCCGAGGGCATGCTCATCAACTGGGACTTGCTGCGCGAAAAGCTCATGCCCAGCATTGAGCCTGAGTTGAAGGATGCCAGCCTCGCCCTGCCCCGTCGCGATGTCGCCACCAACATCAGCACCCTGCCCCTCAGCTTAGATGCGGGCGAGAGCATCCTGATGCCCGATTCCCCCCAGCGCGAGGAGGCCATCCGCAGTGCCCTCATCAGCGCGTGGTTGTTCTGTGCTAGCTCTGTTGTGCTCATCTTTGCGCTCTTCGCCTTCTTTACCCGCTATGAGCGCCGCCGCAGTGACTTGATTGCCGCGGTCACCCACGAGCTACGTACCCCACTGACCAGCATGAGCCTTTCGACAGAAATGCTTAAAGAGGGGCTCATCCCCCCCGATAAAATCAAGGAATACCACGGCAACTTGCACCGCGAAAGCCTGCGCCTCTCCCACCTTGTGGAAAACATCCTCGCCTTTGCTCGCATCAACCGCGTCAAGCGCGGGGGGCGCCCCGACCATGGTCGCTGTGAGGAACTACTGCCGCCCCTGCTCGACAAGATGAAACGTCATTTGGAGCAAGCGGGCTTCCAATGCAGCTATCAAATTGACCGACGCTGCCAGTTATTGCAGCTCAAAACCGACCTCATTTTGTTGGAGCAAATCCTGACCAACCTTGCCGATAACAGCATCAAGTACGGCAGGGGAGAGAAAGCTATCGTCAATATCCAAGTTCAGCAACAGAGGCGCACCATCATCATTCGCTTCAGCGACAAGGGCGCGGGGCTTGATGATCACATCAAGAATCACATCTTCGTCCCCTTCAAGCGCGCCCAAGAGTCAGAAGGCAAGCCGGGGGTGGGCTTAGGACTTGCCCTTTCCCGCAGCTTGGCACGTGCCCTCGGTGGCGAACTTACCTTAGAACACAGCGACAGCCAAGGCTGTAGCTTCATTATTTCATTACCAACAGGAGATTAATTACCATGTTATCATTCGACTATCAAAACCCCACTCGCATCATCTATGGTGAAGGCGAGCACCTCAACATTGGCGCTTTACTGGCAGCACCCAACAGACGCGTCCTGCTGCACTATGGTGGTGCTAGCATGAAGCGCACAGGACTTTACGATGCCGTCACCCAATCCCTCATCAAGGCTGGTGTGGACTTTATCGAGCTTGGGGGCGTACGCCCCAACCCCGAGCTAGAACTCGTGCGCCAAGGCATTACCCTTTGCCGTGAGCAGGGTGTCAACTACATCCTTGCCGTTGGTGGAGGCAGTGTCATCGACTCCGCCAAGGCCATCGCCATGGGCACGACAAGCCCACATGACATTTGGAGCATCTATGAAGACAAGCTGCCCATGGACGCCGCACCCCTGCCCGTCGCCACCATCCTTACCCTGCCCGCAGCAGGTAGTGAGAACAGCCCCAACACCGTCATCAGCAACATGGCAACGGAGCGCAAACTGGGCTACGGACACCCCGATTTACGCCCTGCGCTCAGCATCATCGCGCCCGAGCTCTTCCTGACCCTACCCAAGGAGCAAATGGCCTATGGTGCCTGTGACATGCTCTGCCACATCTTTGAGCGCTACTTCACCTTGACCCCTGATACCGAGCTGGTTGACGCCCTGAGCGAGGCGACGATGCGCACCATCATGCAACAAGCCCTGCGACTTGTCCAAGACCCACAGGATGTCAAGGCATGGGGGCAACTGGCACTGGCAGGGATGATTGCCCACAACAACATCTTAGGTTTGGGGCGCGAGCAAAGTTGGGCCTGCCACGGTTTGGAGCACGAGTTGAGCGCCATCTACGACGTGCCGCATGGCGCGGGTTTAGCGGTGGTCGTTCCCGCCTACTTTGAGCATGTATGGGATGCCGCACCCGAGCTCTTTGTCCAATGGGCCACGCAAGTCATGGGTGTCTCCCCCAACCGCAACACAGAGGCAGTTGTCAAAGAGGGCATTCAACGCCTGCGCCAATGGTACCAAGCCCTTGGGCTTCCCGCTGACATGCAAGCTCTAGGCATCCCCGCCAATGCGGACTGGAAGCTCATGGCCGAATCCGCCATCAAGGTTTACCGCGGGTCCCTGCCCGGTGTGAAGCACATTGATTTGGATGCCGCCATCAGCATCTACAAACACGCTTGCGCGAACTGTTGAGTTGCAAGCTTGCGCTCTCTGGTGTAAAATCCCCCACGTACTATGCCCCGAATTACCGCAGAATGTGAAGCCCGCATCAAGGACTCAGCCGATATTGTTGAGTTGCTTGGGCGTTACATTGAGCTGCGACGCGCGGGCAACTCATGGAAGGCATGCTGCCCCTTCCATGCAGAAAAGACACCATCCTTCCACGTCAACCCCGCCCGACAGAGTTTCCACTGCTTCGGCTGTGGCGTAGGGGGTGATGCCGCCAAATTCTTGATGATGTTTGAGAATTTGAGCTACCCCGATGCCCTGCGACGCTTGGCCGACATGGCGGGAATCCCCGTGATGGAGGAGAACGAAAGCCCCGAATTCGCCCGCCGCCGCCGCCAGCGCGCGCGCATCATCGAGCTCAACAAACTCGCAGCCGACTACTACCACCGCTTGCTCTGCAAAAGCCCTGATGCCGCCCCTGCGCGGGAATACCTCAAAGCGCGCGCCATCAATATCGAAATGGCACGCGCATGGCAGCTCGGCTGGGCACCACAATCCTTCAACGAACTCGCTCAACTAGCCCGCAGCAAGGGCTTTGACGACAGGCAGATGCTTGATGCCTACCTACTCGGGCGTGGTGAACGGGGCAACTACCCAGTCTTTCGAGAGCGACTCATGTTCCCCATCATCAACCTGCGGCAGGAGGTCCTTGGCTTTTCGGGGCGCATCCTCGATAGCAGCAAGGACCCCCGCAAATACGTCAACACGGCAGACACCATCGCCTTCCACAAAGGAGAGCTGCTCTTTGGGCTCAACAAAGCCACACGCGCCATTGGCCAATCCAACATGCAAGTTGTCCTTTGCGAAGGTCAAATCGATGTGCTTGCCTGTCATGAAAAGGCAGGCATCACCAATGCTGTCGCAGGCTTGGGCACCGCCTTTACCGACGAGCAAGCCCTACTGCTACGCAAGTATGCCAAGCGCGCCATCCTCTGCTACGATGGGGATAATGCGGGACAAAAGGCCTGTGAAAAGAGCTATCGTAAACTCGCTACCGCTGGGTTGGAGGTCTACCAAGCTGTCCTCCCCCAAGGCGAAGACCCCGATTCCCTCATCCAATCCCAAGGTGCCGACGCCCTACAAGAATGCATCGCCAAGGCACGCCCCTACCTAGAACTGCGCGTGAGTAGGGATTCTGCCACTGGCGGGCAAGATGCCCACCAGCGCGCCAGCCAAGCCTCCCAAATGGCTGACTTGGTGGCAGAAATCACCGACACCACCCACCGCGACCTCACCCTTGCCGACCTAGCCACGCGCCTTCACATCGGCTTGGAGCAAATGCGCGAGATGGTCAACGACATCCTCAAACAAAAGAAACAGACCAAGCAGCAAGCTCCGCGTGATGATTTTGAATACAGCGAGTCAGAATGGGATGGTGACATGGAGGAGGCCAGCCCCATGCCCGCGCGCCCACCCATCAAACTGCATCCCGCAATTCGTGGACTCATCGCACTAGCAGCTGGCAACACCCAAGCACAGGGCATGCTGATTGACCGCATTGAAGAGCTGCAAGATGCCATCAACATGCTTTCAGGCGGTGACATCTTAGCACGCTTGCTGGAGCGACTCCCCCAAGCGCATGATGCCGCCGCTTGGCATCAATTCCTTAGCGAGCTAGCGCCCGAGCAAGCCCGAGCTCTCCAACATCTGGAAGCAGCGCCGATGCATCTCGACCAAGCCGAAATCTACGTGCAGCAAAGCTGTGAGCGCGCTGCCACCGACTGCATCAAAGTCCAAATCGACCAAGTGCGCAGCCGCCTGCGCGACCCCAGCATCAGCGAGTTGGATAAACTCAAGGACTTGGAGCAAATCACCAAATTGCAACGCATCCTCAACTCCGCCGGAGAAATGGGGTAATCGACACCTTTGCTATGAGCTCCGTCAACATGGAACAGGGCATGCGTCAAAGCATGATTGCCAGCGCACAAATGCAGATGTACATGCGCGCCCTTGCCGCCAACAGCACCGAGCTAGAACAAATGGTGACCGAGGCCATTGCTAGCAACCCCGTCTTAGAGGAAGACCGCAGCCGCGAGCTACTGCCCAGCAGCAAGGGCAGCGAACAAGTGCTAGCGACCGAGCGGCACGAACGATTCCTCAACTCACTTACCGCAGAAGAGAGTTTATCCGACCACCTTCGCCAACAGATTCAACAGAGCGGACTCCCCCAAACGGTGGAGCAAGTCGCCCTCTATCTGGTCGATAACCTCAATGACAAAGGTTACTTTGAAGACTCCCCCCACCACCTCACCCAAGAGCTTGGCACCACGGGAGATGTCGTTCAAGCAGCCATCCATGCCATCCAAGACCTTGAACCCGCAGGTGTTGGGGCGCGTGACCTGCAAGAGAGCCTCCTGCTGCAGCTCGAACGACTCAACGAAGGCAAAGGCATTGCCTTTGAGCTCATCAAGGAACACTGGGACTGCCTGATTGCCCACAGATTCGGTGAGGCAGCCAAGCGCATGGACTTGGAGGAGGAAGCCATCATCGGGGCAGCGCGTCGCATCAGCCAACTCAACCCCGACCCTGGTAGCGGATTTAGCAAGACAGAGCAACTCGTCATCACAGCCGATGTCATCGTCGAACGAGATGAAGCGCAGCAACTACTTGTGCGCCTCAACCAAGACAAGGCACCCCAACTGAGCCTCAGCGCAGACTACCGCAGCATGATGGCCGAAAAAGCAGATAATGCCGAACTGCGACGCTACCTCAGCAAATGCTTCCGCGAAGGGCGAGAGCTCATCCACGCCATCGAGCAGCGCCAGCAGAGCGTTTTGGAGGTAAGCCGAGCCATCGTCGTGCGGCAACAGGCCTTTTTTGATGCAGGTCCGCACGCCATCGAGCCCATGAAAATGGAGCAAATCGCGCAAGATACAGACATGCACGTCTCCACCATCTCTCGCGCAGTACGCAACAAATACCTGCGCTGCGAGCACGGCTTGTTCGAGCTTCGGAGCTTCTTCACCGCTGGGCTTAGCCAAAGTGATGGAGAAGGTGACATCGCAGCTGGGGCCGTACAATCACGCATCCGCAAGCTCATCGAAGCCGAGGATAAGAAAAAGCCCCTCTCCGATGCCAAGTTAGAAAAAGCACTCGCAGCCGAGGGCATTCAAATCGCACGCCGAACCATTGCCAAATACCGCGAACAAATGAAAATCCTGCCCGCGAGCTTGCGGAAACTTGTTTAAGGTGCCCTTGAGGCAACCTAGTGCTCGACTGCTCCGGCACCGCGCGCCCGAGAATAATGCTTGACAATGGTCTATATCTTGGTACGCTAAGGGGGTACTTATGGCTACTATTAGACCTTTTGCTGCTCTTCGTCCACCGAAATCTTGCGCACAACAAGTTTCGAGTCTTCCCTACGATGTCATGAACAACGCCGAGGCCTGCGCCATGGCTGCGGGTAACCCCTCTTCCTTTCTGCACATTTGCCGCGCTGATATCGATACGGGAGAAGCAGCGATTCATGATCAAGAATGCTATGACAAAAGCTCTAGCAACTTGCAGGAATTCTTAAAAAATGGCTTCCTTCAACGTGAAGATAAACCATGCTATTACATTTACCGCCAAATGATGTGGGGTCGCGTGCAGACTGGCATCGTCGGCTGCGCCAGCGTTGATGAGTACCTTGATGGCACCATCAAACGCCATGAGTTGACCCGCAAGGAGAAGGAACTTGACCGCATCATGCACTTTGATACCTGTTCCGCCCAGACAGAACCCGTCTTCCTTGCCTACCGCAAGCACGAGGGCATCAACACGGCCATTCGCGAATGGATTAAGTTCCACAAGCCCGAATATGAATTCATGTCGGAGGATGGCGTAACCCACCTGCTTTGGCCTGTCTGTGATGATGATGTCATCGCTGCGATTCGCCAAGGATTCGCAGAAGTCGAATACCTCTACATTGCTGATGGTCACCACCGCACGGCATCCAGTGCTGCTGTTTCGGCCAAGCGTCGCGAAGCGAAGCCCGATTTCACTGGCGAAGAGGAATTTAACTACCTGATGGCTGTTAGCTTCTGTGATGAAGAACTCTTCATCATGGATTACAACCGCCTCGTCAAGGACCTCAATGGTTTGAGTCCTGTGGAATTTTTAAGCAAGGTGAACGAGCGATTCACCGTCAAGCTTTCCTTCACGCAAGGACAGCCCCAATCCGCCCACAACTTTGGCATGTACCTTGATGGTCAATGGTACAGCATCACCGCTAAAGAAGGTAGTTTTGATGCGCAGCACCCCATCGAAAGCCTTGATTGCTCCATCTTGCAAGAAAACCTCCTCGCCCCCATCCTTGGCATTGAGGACCCCCGCACCAGCCCACGCATTGACTTTGTCGGTGGTATCCGAGGACTGGAGGGTCTGACAAGCCGCGTTGACAGTGGAGAGATGCGCGTCGCCTTCTCCCTTTACCCCGTGACGATGGACGAGCTGTTCTTTGTTGCTGATAGCGGTGAAATCATGCCACCCAAGTCCACCTGGTTTGAGCCCAAGTTGCGCTCTGGCCTCTTTGTTCATGAGATTGAAGCTTAAGCCTAGCCCACCCACCTTTCCCATTATAAAAACATGAAAATACTCATCCCTACAAAGCTTGACACAGCCGCTGCGGCCGCACTCAAAGCTGCTGGTCACAACGTGATTCAAGACACAGAAACCAGTCTGGAAGAACTCGTAGCCGCCAATCCCGATACCTTCGGCATCATTGTCCGCTCCGAAAAAATCACGGCAGCCATCATTGACAGCCTGCCAGAACTCAAATGCGTCATCCGCGCAGGTGCTGGTTTTGACAATATTGACTACGTTTATGCCCGCAGCAAGAATATTGATGTAATGAACACCCCAGGTGCCAACTCCAATGCCGTTGCAGAGGAAGTTGTCGGCATGATTCTGGCAAGCTACCGCTACCTCATCCCCGCAGACACCACAACCCGCGCAGGTGAATGGAACAAGAAAAACTACCTCGGTCGCGAATTGACTCGCAAGACTGTTGGTATTCTTGGTCTGGGCAACATCGGTCGTTTGCTCGTCAAACGCTTGGAAGGTTTTGAATGCACCATTCTCGGCTACGACCACTTCCTCTCCCACCAACGCGCCTTAAACATTGGTGCTACCCCAGCCGAGTTGGAAGATGTTTTCACCCATTCCGACATCATCTCCATCCACGTACCAGGTGGACCTTCCACACAAGGACTCATCAATGCGGCTCTCATCGCCAAGATGAAGGATGGTGCCATGATCATCAACTGCTCCCGCTACGGCGTTGTGGATGAAGACGCGCTTCGCACCGCACGTGCCAACGGTAAAAACTTCATTTACTGCACAGACGTTCACCCGAAGGATGCACCTGCCATGCAACCCAGTGCCGACATCGCTGACCTTCTTCTGCCCCACCTCGGTGCCAACACGAAGGAAGCCAACAAGCTTGCCGCCATGCGCGCTGCATCGCAAATGGTCGGATTCATCGACAACGGTGACACCAGCTGCGTCATCAATGCCGTGATGCCTGCTGATGTCAGCCCTGCCCACCTTCAACTCGGTGCCCTGCTGGGTAAGATTTGCTACCGCGCTGGTGGTGGCAAGCCCATCCGCAAGATTGAGTGCACCTTCTACAACAACCTACGCTCCTGCCGCAAGTGGTTTACACCATGGATTTTGGAAGGTGCTGTACCAGGGGCGGAACACGGCCTCATGCCCGCAGCGGCCGAAGCTTCCTTCCGCGAACATGGTATTGTCTACAAGGCACGCGAGCCCAAGGATAACAAGGTTTATGGTGATGCCATCACCCTTGACATCTACATGGAAGAAGATGAGCACCAATACAAGACCAGCGTACGCGGCATGCTGGTTGATGGAGAAGCCGTCATTGCCCGCATCGACTGCTTTGACCACATCTTTGCCTCCATGCACGGACACACCTTGATTCTGCGCTACACCGACCGCCCCGGCATCATTGGTGTCATCGGTCAAGAGCTGTCACAAGTTGGCATCAACATCGACAACTTTATCGCTCGCTATGATGAATGCAGCGGTGACTCCCTCGCTGTACTCAAGACCAATATCCTTGTCGACAAGGCCTTGATTGCCCTCATCAGCCAAAAGATTGACGCCAAGCAAGGCTTCTCGATTTCGCTGTAAAAGAGCCCCCAAGCTCTTACATGGAGCACCCCGCGCAACATAAACTGCGCGGGGTGCTTTATTCTAGCCTGTTCAAGCCTGTTCAAGCCTATTAAAATCAATTTTTCTGTTGGCTAGCTAGCGTTGGTGTGATAGTATCAGAGAGATGAACAAAACCTTCCTCCAACTTGCCTGCACCCTTACAGCTGCTGGTATGCTTAGTTTGAGTGGCTGCAAGCCGCAAAACTCGGCAACTGAGCAAGCGGCGCAAGAACTCAATGATATAACAAACCATGATATCCCCGAGTTGTTTGCCGAAGACCAATTTGGCGAGAATAGCGAGGAAAATGCCATGCGCGAAACGCTGGAGCTCTTCCGCATCAGCGAAGATGTCAATGCCGCTAATGCACAGGGATTGAGCATCCTTCACCTCGCCTGCTTCTTCCAAAAATGGGAGCTGGTTCGCTGCCTCCTCAAGGACGGTGCTGACCCCAATCAGCGCAGCATCGCAGCGGAAACAAGCCGCTTGACTGGCGGTGACGACGCCCTCAATTACGTCTTTTACGGAATCAAGGACAACAACAAGGCCAGTGACATCATTCCCATCATCGACCTGCTGGTGGCTCATGGCGCCCAAATAAATCGAGATAGCAGCAACAACTACCGCCCGCTGGAACTGGCAGGTAGCGCGTCTCATATGGAAAAGCTCTTCCAGCATGTCCTCACCTTGACCGATGCACCAGCGACCGACCCAATCACCAAACACGGCTACCGCATCTCCTGCTTATCTTGGCCAGCCTACCACCATTGGTTATCAAGCATGAAAACATTACTAGACATGGGAGCCGATGCGACGGCTAGCACAGGAGCCGCACAAACACCGCTACTCACCCTACTTTTTCACGAGCATGGAACTTGGGGCGAGCAAGGCAAGCAATGCGCCCAGTTGCTCATCGAACGAGGGGCTGATATCAACAAGTGTGATGCGAGTGGTCGCACCCCGCTTTTCGAGGTCTGTAAAATCTTAGTGGAGCAACGTCAGGATGATTTTGATGAAATCGGACTGGCTGAAAAAATAGCCTTCATGCTCGAAAAAGGGGCTGACCCCTATGTTCGTGCCGATAAAGATGTGGCCTACCCCGGATTCTGCGCCTTTGATTTCATGATGATGCGCCCCAATATCATCAGCAATCTCAAGGAAAAGGGATTTGATTTAAAGGCACCTGCGCTCTTCATCCCCGATGATGACGTCGCCCTACTGGCGACCCTCTGTCGTGCCGCGCAGACGGACATCACCGCACAAGAGTTTGCGCCCTACCTCAACCGACTTCAAGATGTGCTGAAGGTCAGCCCCGATGTGGCGGAGCATGAGCTCTATCCTACAGCCGTGGAAGTTGCACTCCGATACATGATTGAACTGGATGAAAAAACAGCCAACAGCTTCGTCTGCTCCCTGCCATCATGGTACGCAGAACGCGACTGGTCCAAGTTGGATGCGCAAATCACGCCCCTGCTGATGGCCTTGCAAGACATCCATGAATACCAGATTGATTGCAAGATTCTGCTACACGTCGCCAACAAACTCAGCGAGGCTGGGCAAGCTGCTTCTGCTATTGAGGTGCTGCAAATGCTCCACCGTTGCCCCGATTGCGAGGCTGTGACGGCCACCCTGCGTGATGCCCCCCAATTCGCCATGCGGACGGGAGCCCTGTATGCTGACCTACTGCGTGCTAACCTTCCCCTGCCCAAAGATGGCATGGTGGAGGCATGGCTCAGCCAGCGTGAGCAGAGTGCTGATACGGACGCGCTGAAAAAAGCGCAGCTGCTCACATCCCAATCCAAGCTTTGGTTTGGTGCCATGTCGAAAGAACAGCAGGATGAGCTGCTGCAAGCCATGATCGATATCGGTGTACCCAAGGCCGCGGAACAGTACAAGCACATCATCGCCAACCTTCAAAACCCAGAGGAGCTCGACCAGATCATGAACGGCGATTTGACGTGGTTCTTAGAGTTGGAGTCCGCCATTGCTGGCTACATTTGGCAGCATCGCGAAGAATTCCTCACCAAGGCGCAAGCAGCACCTCAAACACCTGCCGCCCATGCGCCGCTACACGTCCACAGCGATGACTGTGGGCATTGCCACTAAGCCCCATGAACTGGATGCGATTCCAAACCCTGCTACTGCTCTTCTCACCCTGCATGGGGATTGAGCCCAATCTGCCTGTCCCCAGCAAGCAGCCTCGCATCCTCTTGCCACTGGATTTAGACAAAGCCCCACCAGCCAAGGTGCTGCTTGATGAGCTCATTTACTACATCCAAAACGACAAGGATGGCAACTACCGCAGCAATGCACGCGCCATCAAACACCACCTTGAAGTGCTGCAACAACACTACCCTACGCAAGCCGAGCAGTTCATCAATCAAATGCCCATCTGGACGCATAGTGAGCACTTCTTAGAGCGTTTACCACGCTTCTTCCTCGACACCCTTGTCGAGATGAACTGGCACGTTCACCCCGATGCCTTGCGCATTGCCCTCAACAAACTAGGGAGCCTGCTACCACAAGACCCCCTAGACATGATTGACTGTGCCGCTGGTAAACCCATGGGACAAATTGTACGCCTGCTCACCATCCAACAGGCCAGCGGCTTGAAAGAGATTGCCGAGCAGTACAGCCACTCCCAAGACCAAGATTTAAGCTATGCCGCACAATGCGCTCTCTTGAGCTTGGCGGGGCTACCAGAGCCCACCGTGTCAGCACTCGTCAGCAACTACTGGGGCATTAACAATCGATTCGACCTGCAAGCATTACCCGTCGAACAACGCAACATGGCCATCCTGATAACCGTAAACGAAGGTGCGATGAAAGGAGCATTTGAAGATTGGGTCAATGCTCAGACCATTCTCCAAGCCATGGAGTACTTGAAAGAGCTCCATTTGCCAGATTACGCCCAAGCCCTCCAGTGTTTCATCGTCAGAAACCCCACGACGCAGCAAGAGGAACTCGTCACGGGCGATGAGCTGCACATGGCAAGTATCGAATACAGCTGCTTGGCGCAACCCGCCCCACGCAACATCATTGCCGCCCGACTGTTGAAACTCTGCCCCTGCATCAAGTCATGAAGAATGTCTCGCTGAACACCTTCCTTCAATTCATCCAATCGCGTTGGATGCCGCATGCACTATGCGCCCTGCTGCTGCTGCTATCCACCGTTCCCATGCTATGGCAGGGAATAGCGACCCCGCAAATCATTAGCTTTGCCGGCTACCTTTTTGTCATCAGTTTTGCGAGCTCTTGCGTCCTCGCCGTCTCGCTCATTGTTTATGAGTTGCTTCACCTGCAAAACAGAGAGGCCATTCTTCGCATCCTCTATTTCTTTGCTGTATGGGTTTTTGCGGCAAGTCTGACCCTCCTTCTCACCTACCGCGCCAAAGTCCCCATGGACAAGGAGCTCATTGAGAAAGCACCAGAGCTCGACATCAAGGTCTATGATGCAAACGAGCAGCTTTATGGTGAATCGGGACTCGTCATCCCCATTCAACTTGGTGATGAGGTGTTCACCCATCTTTTGGATAGCCCCAACCTAATTCTATTGGAGGAAAACCACCCTGATATCATTGAGCACTACCTCCAGCAATCCCCCCGTTGGCGAACCTATGCCAGCGACACTTTCTACGCCCAACTCGGTCATGTTGAACTGACGATTAAGGACAAGGATGGCAACCCGAGAGGGCTTGTCCACGCCGCCTTCCGTGCCATCACAGAAGGGGAGGAAATGCCCCATGGCTACACCCCCGTCAAACCTGGGGATAAACTCCCCCGATTCGAAGATGCCGACGAGGAACAAAACATCCCCGACTTGGCCATTGATTTGGGTGGGGACTACTTTCTACTCATCGCTTGGCGTGGCATCAAGGATCGGACACTCGCCTTGCAAAGCATCAACGAGTCCATTCGCTACATTGATTCAAGCTTTGACATACTCGCCAAGAACCCCAGCATGGAGCAAGTACAGCAGTTGCTCCACAACAAACAAAGCTTCACCCTGCAAGAAGCTGACCTGCTACTCAGTGAACCCCCATCGCAGTACGGCACCTACCAAGCAGAGATTTTAGCCAACCCACAGGAGGCGGGGCAACTGATTCTACTCATCAAAGAGGCCAAGAGCCAGCAAGTCCTGCGCGTCATTAGTTGTTACGCCCAATACTCGGAGAATGAGCAAGAATATTTTCTGCACGAAATCCCAGCCGACCTACCCAACTGGCTAGGTCGCCAAGCTTGGGCATCGGGCAAGTTGGTGCTAGAACCGGGCATCCCCCTCTTCACCATCAAACGCGGGGACTCGGGTCAGACCTTTGAGGTTGACTTTGAGCTTTTATTCGCACCTGCGGATATTACCAAGGAACACCGCAACATCCTCAAAAAGCGTTACCGCGTCCACCCCTGCGACTACATTGCCGAGACCCAATTGCATGCCGATGTCGAAAGTGATATCAAGATTTCCCAACACAACAATCTCAAGCCTAGCCCTAGCCCTAGCCCCAGCCCCAAGACCGAGGCAGACCCCGAACCAAGCCATGAAAATCCGTAGCACCATTCTGACAACCCCCTTGGCGATAAGCCTCATTGCAGCAGGTTTTGCCCATGCTAATGAACAGGGCATGAAAAGCGCCCTCGCCCAGTGGGATCAAGAAATCAGTGAGTACCAAGCCGCCCTTGCCAACACAACAGAGGAGGGGCAACGCAACATCTTGCTCGCTAACCCACCTACGGGTGATAGCATTGCTCAGCAACTTTGGAAGGAAACCTATTACCGAATCGGCACACGCGAAATAACAGAAAAAAAGACCCACGCCCCCAAGAATCGCTTTGACATCCCCAAAGTGAAAAAAATCCCCGTCTATGCCTATGAGGAGCCATGGGCAGCCCCCGCCGTCGCGTGGTGGTTGACCCACCCCCACGCCTTAACAGGCATCCTGACACAACAGCAGTGCAGCCGCGTCATCGCTGCCATGATTGACTCGGTAGAGCGCACGCATTTTGACAAAGCCTGCATGGCGGATGTCTGCGTCGCCCTCAGCTCCCTCTCCAGCATGCAGGCCTATGAATGCCTCAAGAAAATCCAAATTCATAACCCCGATGCCGCAGCCAAGGCCAATGCCGCCATGGGGCTTAGCCTCATGCTCAACAAAGCCCCAATCCGCAGTGCGGAAGGCAGTGAAGAGATGGCCGATGCCAAGCGCATTTACTACATCAAGGAGGCACTGAGCATCGCCCCCAAGGATTGCATGTTTGGCCATGCGCGAATCGAGGTGACCGCTAACGAGCAAATCCACCTTGTCACCAAGCTTGCCCCCGGTCGCGTACCACCGCAAGTCGATGTGTTGGATGCCGAAAAACGTCAGCTGATGTTCCCCATCCCCAACCAAGCGCAAATCCTGCTCTTCTGGTCGCCAGAGCATGCCGAAAGCATCGCCCTGCTCCGCCGCAGTGGTGATTTGGCAGCCAAGTATCCCCAAATCAAAATCATCCCCATTGCCGTAGGCGCCGACCGAGATGCCGTCAAGCAGTGTTATGAGGCAGAAGAAATCACCATCCCCAGCTACAGTGACCAAGACTCCGCCGCCGCCAAGGAATACCGAGTCGGCGTACTGCCCTATGTCGCCTTCATCGGTGACGAAAACACCTTAGTTTACTTGGGCTACCCTGACCTCAACTTCCAAAGTAAAATCACCAGCTACCTCAAGGACAACTCGGACAAACCAGCCCTGCCCGTTCATCCCATACCAGCAGCGGAAGAGCCACGAAATTCCGATGTTCCGCAAATTCGTGACATGCCAGAACTCTAAGCTATACTCTGAGCCATAATTACTCAAAATGTGCGTGACAAATCCCTACCATCTGCTATACTAACCGCGTAAAACGTATGAAATTTCAAGGTCTCTACACAGCCATCGTTACCCCCTTCAAGGACAACAAGATTGACACAGCCGCATTCCGCAGCCTTATCGAGGCGCAAATTGCTGCTGGCGTTGATGGTATCGTACCAGTCGGCACGACGGGGGAATCCCCAACCCTTAGCTACGAAGAACACCACGAAGTCATTCGACTTTGCATCGAGTTTGTCGCCGGTCGCTGCCAAGTCATTGCTGGCACGGGCTCCAACGCCACCGATGAAGCCATCCTGCTGACGCAAGAGGCCGCCGCTATGGGTGCAGATGGCACCCTGCAGGTTTGCCCCTACTACAACAAGCCCAACCAAGAGGGTGTCTACCAACACTTTAAGGCCATTGCCGAGTGCAGCCCCCTGCCCATCATGCTCTACAGCGTCCCCGGTCGCAGCGGCATTGAAATTGCACCTGAAACCGTGGCACGTCTTGCCAAGGATTGCCCCACCATCATCGCGATTAAAGAAGCAGGTGGTAGCGTGGAGCGCGTCAATAAACTCAAGCAAGCCGTACCTGCCGATTTTTCCATCCTCAGTGGTGATGACGCCTTGACCGTTCCCTTCATCTCCTGCGGTGCATGCGGTCTTGTCTCGGTTACCTCCAACTTGGTTCCAGCCCTGATGAAAGAACTGGTGGACACCGCCAACTCGGGCGATGCCAAGAAAGCGCTGGAGCTTCAAGTAAAGGCCTACCCGCTGATGAGCGGTTTGATGGGCTTTGACTCCAACCCCATCCCCATCAAGGCAGCCCTTGCTCTGCGCGGTGACATCTCATGGGAAGTTCGCCTCCCCCTCACCCCATTGGCTGATGAAAAGCGCCAAGCCCTGACCCAACTCATGACGAGCTACGGTCTCATCTAACCCTTGACTCATCACGCATATGACTTCCATCCTCGTTACTGGATGCAATGGACGCATGGGGCAAACCATCATTCAGGCTGTTGAAGCCAATGAAGGCAGCAGCCTCGCCTCCACCCATGATATCGGGCAAGACATCGTGCAAGCTTACAGCGCGGCCGATGTCGCCATCGACTTCTCCTTCCATGGTTTCACCAAGGAGCTGCTTGATGTAGCCATTGCCCAAAACAAACCCCTCGTCATCGGCACCACAGGACATACGGATGAAGAGCGCGCCGCCATCAACGCCGCCGCCCAAATCATCCCCATCGTCTTTGCCTCCAACTACTCCATTGGGGTCAACACCCTGTTTTGGTTGACCCGCAAGGCAACCCGCATCCTCAAAGATTACGACATGGAAATCATTGAGATGCACCACCACCACAAACTTGATGCCCCCAGCGGAACCGCGCGAAGTCTGGCCGAAGTCATCTGCGAAGAAACGGGCATGGACTACAACAAAGACGTCATGCACGGTCGCGAAGGACTTGTCGGTGCACGCCCCCAACGCCAAATCGGCATGCATTCCATGCGCGGTGGCGATGTTGTCGGCGACCACACCGTCATGTACGCAACTGATGGCGAGCGCGTCGAACTAACCCACAAGGCATCTAGCCGCATGACCTTTGCCAGCGGAGCCGTTGTAGCCGCGCTTTGGCTTATGAATCAACCCGCTGGACTCTACAGCATGCAAGACGTCTTGGGATTCAAGGACTGAACGCAACACATTTTGACACCTAAGGGCTAGTTTGATGACTCATCCTCATCAAACTAGCCGCACTACTTCTACCCCCATGTGTGAATCTTGCGCACAGCCCAACGAACAGCGCGTCATCCTTGCGCTTGGTGCCAACCTCGGCCATCCCCTTGAACAATTGGAGCAGGCCTGCGACCTCCTCGCGGAAGAATACGGCGACTTACGTCTCTCTCAACTCTACGAAACAAGCCCCGTCAACTGCCCCGCAGACTCCCCCAATTACCTCAACGCCTGCATCGAAATCCGCACGACGCAAAGCCCCGAAACACTACTGAAACACTGCCAAGCCATCGAGACAAAACTCGGCCGACAACGCAGCGGCATCTACGGTGAAGCCCGCAGCTGCGACATCGACATCATCAACTACGGCAGCGTACAGATGAGCAACAAAGCCCTTACGCTTCCGCACCCCCGCGCACACGAACGCGCCTTTGTACTGCAACCACTCTGCGACATCGACCCTCAGCTCAAACTCGCGGGGCAACGCAAAACCGCCCAAGAACTTCTACAATCCCTCCCCCCTAGCCCCGAACACACCATCCGTCCCTTTGACTTATGAAAGACGTCCAAGCCATCATTGCCACCATCACTGCCAAAAAAGGTAAGGCTCCCATCTCCGAAATGACCGCCTACGACTACCCCTCAGCACGACTTGTCGATGAGGCGGGTTATGACATCATCCTCGTAGGCGACTCCCTCGGCATGGTCATCATGGGATATCCCGACACGACCCACGTCACCCTTGCCGACATGCTGCACCATGTCTCCATGGTGGCACGCGCTGCCAAAAACGCCCTCATCGTCGGCGACATGCCCATTGACACCTACAACACCCCCGAGCAAGCACTGGAGACAGCGCGCGCCCTCATCGCGGCAGGTGCCGACGTCGTTAAGTTGGAAGGCGGTGTCAGTCGCGAAGCGGAAATCAAAGCCATCGTCAAGGCGGGCATCAACGTGCAAGCCCACATCGGGCTGCTGCCCCAACAAGTCAAGGAAGAAGGCGGCTACAGCATGAAGGGTAAAACCGAAGAGGGAGCCGCCCTCCTAAAGGCTGATTTAGAAGCTGTCATCCGCGCAGGTGCCTTTTCTGTCGTCATCGAATGCACGCGCTATCGCGTTGCCCACGCCCTGACCAAGGCAAGCAGCATTCCCACCATCGGCATCGGCAGCGGCCACAACACCTGCGATGGAGAGGTCAACGTCTACCACGACCTCGTTGGTGCCTTCCCCTGGTTCCTACCCAGTTTCGTGACCCCCAAAGCCAATATCGCCAAGGATATCAAGCAGGCACTCACCGATTGGAAGGAGGAACTCCGCCTTCCCGAAGAATGAGCTTGAAACCACAATTCAATCTGATATAATATTAAACAATATGAATCCATTCCGCATCATCATTCTCACCCTGCTGAGCATCTCCTTACTCCTGATGCTCTATGTCATCTTCATTCTCGTCCCCGAGCGACAGACTGAATATGCACAATATCAAAGCACTGTGCAGATGACACGCTTCACCGAACGCCAAGAGGCCCACGAAGCTAGGATGAACCAAATCGCCCCCCTCAATAAGAATCAAGATATCACCGATGCAATTGATGAGGTCAAGGAATCGGAATTAAAGCGTGAGGCTGCCCTTGCCGATGCGGAAGAGCGCAAAATCATTGCGGAAGCACGCGCCAAGGAAGAACAAGCCCTCGCCCAAGCCAAGGCCGCAGAAGATGCCAAGCGCGCCAAGGAAGACGCCAACAAAGCACAGGGCTTTGAGGTCATTGGTCAAATCGCCTCCTACGATAAGGAGTGGGCCAGCCTCGTGATCACCCCCAGCGAAGGCGCCTTGATTACCGAAGGGCTGCGCATCGCGATCATGCAACAAGAAGGCATCGTCTGCGAAGCGATGGTTGATGGCAAGGACGCCCCATCTGGTCAATACATCGCCAGCTTGCTGCCCGGAAAAATCGGCAACAGCGACCCAAAACCACCCGTCGTCGGTGACAAGGTCATCGTCTCCCCCTTCGAAAGTAGCAAGGACATCCGCACCTCGACGGACGATGCCCCAGCAGCACCCAGCACACCCAATGGACCCAGTGCCCAGCAGCAAAGCCTGCCAGAAATTGACGCCACACTCGTCCCCATTCCGTAACAACGCGATTTCATGAGCCACCACTCCTCAGCACTCTTTGACCGAGTACCGAGTTTTTCCTTTGAATTCTTTCCCCCAAAGACGGAGCAAGGAGCCAATTCCCTGCTCCAGACCATCGTTCAGCTGCAACAGTTCAGCCCCAGTTTTGTAAGCATTACCTACGGAGCTAACGGCAGTACCCGAGCCCTCACTCACGGGCTCGTCACCGAAGTTCAAAGCCGTGGCATCCCCACCGTACCCCACCTCACCTGCTTTGGTCACAGCGAAGCAGAAATTGAGCACGCCCTGCAAACCTACACCCAAGCAGGTGCGCGTGCCTTCCTCGCCCTGCGCGGTGATAGCAACAAAGACAGCGACTTAGATTTGAGCAAACAGAGCTTCAAGCATGCGTCCGACTTGGTGCGATTCATCCGCTCATGGGAAGAGCGCCAGCGGCTCCCTTACCGCTTGACCATTGGTGTTGCCGGATTCTGCGAAGGGCACCCCGAATCCCCCAACCGCATCCGCGAACTCGATTACCTAAAGGCCAAGCTTGATGAGGGGGCCGATTACATCTGCACCCAACTCTTCTTTGACAACCACGCCTTCTTTGACTTCCGCGATCGCTGCCGCATCCTTGGCATCGACCAACCCATCATCGCAGGCATCATGCCTATCACCTCGCTCCAATCGCTGCATCGCATGTCGGATTTAGCGCAAGGTACCAACTTCCCCGCCAAGCTCCTCAAAGCCATCTTACGGGCGGGTCGCGATCGCAATGTCATTGAGCGTGTCGGCACACACTACGCCAGCAACCAATGCGCTGAACTACTTGATGCGGATGTGGATGGTATTCACTTCTACACCCTCAATAAATCCAAGGCCACCCTCAACATCTACCACAACTTGGGTATCTACAACACCTTAGATTTAGCACGCCTTCACAAAATCAACGAACTTTATCACCAAGCCTAATATTATGGAAAAACAAGACCCACGCCCACAGCTCAGCGAAGAAGAACTTAAAGCCATTGGCGAAATCGAAATCGGACCAGCCAAGCACGAAATCTTCCTGAACAACCACTACAAAAAACTTTTACTCGGCATCGTCATCGGCTCGATTGGTGCAGGTCTTGCCATCGCCCACTTCTCCAACAAGCAGGATGAACGCGCACTGGCTGCCAGCATGATTGTCACCAGCCTCGCAGGTAGCGATAGCTACAACACGAGCGAACTGCCAAGCATCCAAAGCCAATACGCCCACAGCCCCGCGGCAGCCACGGCCCAACTAGTTGACGCACTCGCCAAACTTGACGGTGCTGACGCCGCAGCAGGCCTCACGGCACTGCAAACCATCGCCAACAGCGCCACAGACATCACCATCTCCAGCCGCGCTGCTGCCGCCCTTGCCAACTACTACATGGGCGAAGGCGAAGAGGAAAAAGCCACTGCCGCATGGCAACAAGTGGCCAACATGGCACAAAACCCCTACAGCGCCCTAGCCTACATGAGCCTTGGTGATATGGCTAACAGCGCGGGTGATCAAGAAACAGCCCGCAGCTTCTACACCACCGCCAAAGAGAAATGCATCACCAGTGCCATCATCAACGCCAAAGACATCGACATGCGTCTGATGCTTGTTGATGTCGATGCACCCAAGCCCGTTCTCTCTGGCTCCGTCAGCCCAGAGCCCGTCACAGCACCCACCGATGTAGATACCACCATTCAATTGGATAGCAACATTGATGGACTCCCCCCAATCACCCCAACAGAATAATCACCACCAACCACGGATATGGGACTTTTACAAGATGCGTTTAGCGCAATGCCAGAGCTGCAACGACTTGCAGCCATGACTAAAGAAGAACACCTCCTGCCCGACATCGGCGCGGAGGAATGGCCGCTTGCCATCTTGGCATGCTCCCTCGCCAATGCCGAGAACCCCGAGCAGCTTCAGCACACCATGCTTGTCTACCAAGCCTTCAACAAAAAGGTTGGAGCCAAGCAACGTGCAGCCTCCCTCAAACAACTGCAACAATTCCTCATTCAGCGCAAGGGCTCGGGCTGGCGCGCACTGATTCCCTACGCCCTCTGCGACACCGAAGCCCTGATTCGCCGTCAGGCAGCCCTCTTGGTAGCCACCATGGCCGAACCAGAAGAAGACGAGCGATTTACCGGCATCAGCGAACTTTGCGACATGCTGCAGCGCAGCAACAAAATGCTCACCCCGACAACGATTCTTGATGCCCTGCTCAGCCTCTCGGACCTCCGATTTGAAAGCTACCTAGAGCCGCTTTTCAAAATTGAGACAAGCGAGCTCAAAAAGCACCTGACCCACCTGTGCTGCAAACCCAACCGTCTTTGTCTCAACTGGCTGCTCAGCTGCCTGAACAAATTCCCCGAGTTGAAGAATGAAGTCCACACCGCCATGTGTGGCTGCGCCAAACAAGGTGGGCTGGTCATTGACGTTGTGCTACCCATCCCCAGCTGGGCCTATCAAAAAGCGCAAGCGCAGCCCCTGCACGGCTGGACCCTTGCTGAATACTACCCACGCATGCTCCCCCAACTGCACCACCACATGAGCGAGCAGCAGCTGGAGCAACTGCGCCTCATCTGCCAAGGATAACATACCATGAGCCCCCTTTTGGAAGTAGACCGCCTCTGCATGCACTTCCCGCAGCAGCGCGGGCTGCTCAGCCGCAGCACCTCCCTCCTCAAGGCTGTTGATGACGTCTCATTCAACATCGCAGCGGGTGAAACACTGGGGCTTGTAGGCGAAAGCGGCTGCGGCAAAAGTACCATCGGGCGCTGCATCATGCGCCTGCACCAACCCACATCGGGGCACATCAAACTGAAGGGCACGGACATCACCCGCATGAGCGAGCGCCAACTGCGCCCCCTACGGCACCACGCACAAATCGTCTTCCAAGACCCAGCCGATGCCCTTGATGCCCGCATGAGCATCGGTCAAATCATCGCCGAACCCCTGCACATTCAACAAATAGGCAGCACGGCAGAGCGAAACCAACGCGTCAAGCAACTGCTCGACATGGTAGGGCTGCCCCAACAAACGGCCTATCAATTCCCTCACGAACTATCAGGTGGACAGCGGCAACGCATCGGCATCGCGCGAGCCCTCGCCCTTAAGCCAGAGCTGCTCATCCTCGACGAAGCCCTCAGCGCGCTGGATGTCTCCATCCAATCCAGCATCATCAACCTACTGCTAGAACTCCAACGCGAACTCAAGCTCGGCTACCTCTTCATCTCGCACGACATCTCGGTGGTGCAGCACATCTCTGACCGCATCGCCGTCATGTACCTTGGGAAAATCGTCGAAATGGCACCCAGTGACGAACTGATTACCAACGCGCGCCACGCCTACACCCAAGCCCTATTCAAAGCCGTGCCACAGGCCGACCCTCGCATCAAACAACAAGGAATCGCCTTGGCAGGGGAACCCCCATCCCCCATCGACCCCCCAGCCTGTAGCGCCTTTGGGCAACGCATCAAGCACCCCCTCGTCAAGCTGACCTACGGGATGAACCTCGAACCGCGAGAAATCAGCCCCAACCACTGGCTCGCCCCCGACCCCTGCGCCATCTCCGAACAAGACCTCCAAACACTAGGCATCAACTGCCACCTCTAAATAAGACCATGACCCACTTCCGACCCTGCATCGACCTCCACAACGGCCAAGTTAAACAAATCGTTGGTGGAAGCTTAAGCGACAAAGAAAGCGAACTTCAAACCAACTTTGAAGCCACCGAAGACGCCGCTTGGTATGCCGAACTTTACCGACGCGACCAGCTAAAAGGCGGACACGTCATCAAACTGGGCCCCGGTAACGACATGGCCGCCCGCAGCGCCCTAGCAGCCTACCCCAAAGGACTGCAAATTGGCGGTGGCATCAATCTGGACAACGCGCAGGC
>JAWXTZ010000017.1:0-28392 GCA_044433085.1 Akkermansia sp. | reverse complement strand
AATTTTGTGATAAATGTCGCATTTTCGCTTCAGATGCTTAGCATCTTCAGCTCAAAAGCTTCCATTTCTCATCAAAATCCCGTTTAAAAATCTGGGGCATCGAATTTTGCAAGGTGCCCTTAAATAAATGGAGTGCCGAGCAACGCCCTTTATCGTGAAGGGTGCTATTGGGCACTCAATCTATCTCCACTAGAAATACCAGACATGAACAAACTCCCCATCGCCCTACTCTGTGGCTCTGCCCTGTTGCTCTCCTCCTGCTATGTTCCCTACGGAACCTACGGTTCTTATAACTCGGTCAGTGCAGGTGTTGCCACTTATGATGCCAGCGCTGCTTGGTCAGCCGCCACCTATGATACCAATGGCTATCCTATCTATGGCTATTCCTACGGACAACCAGTCTATGGTTACACGGATGCGGGCGTTGCCATCACGACCATTGCGGCCATCACTGCAATTTGTTGTATCCCCGATTGGGGTCCTGCGGACTGGTATCGTGGTCCTTCCTATCACCCACGTGGTCACCGCTATGCCAAGCCACCACGTTACCCCAAAGCGCACCACCCCAATGTGCGCCCACCACGTAACAACAACCGCAACCATAACGTCAATCGTAATCATAACACCAATATTAACAAAAACGTTAATATCAACGTTAATAAGAATTACAACACCAACAAGGTCAACAAGCATGTTAACGTGAAGCCCAGTAGCAAGCCCAGTGTGCGCCCCAGTGCCAAGCCCAATGCAAAGCCAAGCGTGCGCCCTAGTGCTAAGCCCAATGCAAAGCCAAATGTGCGCCCCAGTGCTAAGCCCAACGCGAAGCCTTCGGTGAAACCAAACGCTGGCTCAAACAAGCAAAATAAGCGTGCTGAACGCGCTGAGCGTAAAAATCGTCATTAAGAGGGCACCTTGCAAAATTAGCACTGATTCAAAGTACAATCCAAGATGATAGCCAATCGCGCGATTTTTGTCGCGAATTGGCACCAATTTGTAGCTTTCGTGTCCCAAATATTTAATATTTGGGTCTCTCAAGCCCCAAATTAGCGCTCAATTCGCATCCAAAACTCATCACGCCTAATTTTGCAAGGTACCCAAGAACCAAGACACAAAAAAATCCCCGACTTCCCGTATGAGGAAGTCGGGGATTTTTTTGTGTTGTCGGCGCGTCAGCCGCGTCGGCCAAAGGCCAAGCGGTCGTACTGCTCGTTCGCGTAGCGGTGCTGCGGGTGGCTGGTGCGCATGTAGGCCTCGTGCAGGGGGTGCGTGGGGTCATGGGCGATGCGGTAAGCCTCTTGCTTGGAATTGCTGGGGGTGCCTGTGCGCATGGGGGACTCCTGCATCAGACCTGATACCTCCAAAATCAACTTGGCAAAATCCGTGTTGGCTCGCAGGGCTGGGGTTTCGACCAGGCTTTGGACATCAACCCCCGCGCGTTGTCCCAAGTGCTGCAAGGTGCTGCCGATGATGGCCATGTTATCATCATACTGCGTGCCCCAATCCAGCTGCAAATCGGCATCAGCTTGCAGCAGGGATTCTTGCTGCAATCGCTGTTGCTCCTGCATCATGCGATCGCACTCCCCGCAGTATTTTTGGGTCAGTGCATCCATCGCAGGGGCGGGGATGCCGTACTCGTATGCCATCTTTGACATGGTGCGCACAAAGTCCTCATTCCACAACTCATCAGGCGTGTTTTCGGGGCGGGTCAGGCTGTAATCCTCCGCCGAGTCGGGCAAGCCGACTACGCGGCGGAAGCTTTCCATCTGCTGGGCATTTTCCACACCGGGGTAGCCTTTCATGCGTTCCAAAGCCGCATAGCTTTTGGCCAAAGCCTCGGGACGTCGAAATTTGGACAAGGTGGGTGCATAGCCCTTCAAATCCTCAAAGCGGCTGTACCACTCGGGGGCAAATTCGCCAGATTGGGTCATGATGGCATCGTGCATGGAAGTTGCGGCTGGGGCAACATAGGCGGGATTATCCCCCATCGCTTGGGTGGGGGCTGTCATTGTTGCGGGTGATGCATCATCCGCATAATCGTCATTGTAGTTCATGATATCACTTGTGTGTTGTTGCTTGCTTCCTGATGCGCCAATTTTAATTGGGCGCGAATCGTCAGAAAGACTTCTCGGTGGGCATCGCGACGCATTGCATCCAAGGCATCGTAGTGCCCGATTTTGCCTTGAAAGACAGGCAAATGGGTCTCAAAACGCTGTTCTAAGCGTGATAGGACAGCCTCGCCAAGCGGGCTATCGAAGAGGGTAGCGAGCTCGCGACGCTCCTGCTGAGCTTTACGCACGAGGGCGTGCTGCTGCTTGCTGCGCGCGGGCTGCGGGTCAAAATCATCATCATCATTTTCCATCGCTAGGCTTCTTTGTTTGTTGTTGGAGGAGGGCCATGGCTTGCTCTTCTCGCTGCTTGCGCAGACGCTTCACCTCGTACTCGGGGCGCAGCAGCTGCTCGGGCAGACCATCCATGCGCGATGCCAGTCGGAAGCTGCGGTCAAGGTCGATGTGGTCGCTCATCTCCTGAGCCATGCCTGACATGGCTTGCAATCGTTGCAAGGCGCGGTCGAGCCCCTCGGACTGCAAGCGGCGCATCACCATCGCAATGCGACCTTGATAGACCACGAGCGGTTCCTCGACAGCGGGCTCGCCCCCGCGAGGTAGCTCCACAAGGGCACTTGCCGGTGGTTTGGGGAAGCGACCGAGGCGGAAGAGTAGCGCAAAGACGCGCTCCATCATTGTTTGAAAATCGGTGGAGAACAGCGAGAAGGAGGGGGAGAAGAGCATCACGCGTTCGTTCTCGCGGGCGTAAATCTCAGCCGCGGTCATCTGGCTCTTCCGCTCGCTCCACAACTCCAACATCGGGACGAAGAAGGCACGCTGAATCGCCTCCTGCTTCTGCTTGAGGCGATCAACCCCCACGTCGTAACGCCCTTGCGTTGCCCACTCGCGCGGGTAGCCCAAGCTGGCACTCTCGGTATTAATGAGGGTGCGCCCCCCAGCGCGCAAGTCCACTTCGCCCACCTGATTCGCGAGCTCTAAGATGCGGGGGAAGGCCGCCACCTCGCCCAGCATGTCCAAGATGCGGTTGAGGAACTGCGTCTGCTTGATGTCGGGGTAGGCCAGTCGTGCTGGGGCAATACCATAAGGGCCATCACCCCATTTGAGGAAGCGCGTGACCATGTAGGGGAACTCGTTGTAGCCGCCTTCCTCCACCACGCAGTCATCTTCCAAGCTGTAGTAAATGCTCTCGAAGGGCATGTTGGCGTTGTCGCTGCGGCGGCGATTGCGCTTGGCGCGTGGGCGGACGATGTGCAAGAATTTGAGCTGGGCATCCAAGGCGCGTCGGGGGTCATCCAAGGCCTGCTGAGCCCTTGGCCCCAAGGCTTTTTTGCCAAACTGCGCCTCAGCCTGCGTGGGGGTAAGGTTGAATTCGCGCATGAAGGTGTTGACGCTGCCCTCATCATCCTCGGCACAGACAAACTCTCCACAGGGGATGTGGCGGAAGTGTAGGCGCCCCTTGCGGTTACTGCCACAAAATAAACTGCCTGTGCCCAAACCAACGCGGTCGAGGAAGCATTCATGCAGCTCGGTATAAAAATTGCTCAGCGATAGCTCTCGGTTTGCAATCTCGGAACACTGGGCATACCACGACTGCGCCTCATCCGATGGGTCGGGGTCGGGGCTAGCCCACTTGAACCACAGCTCATTGCTGGGGCAGATATAACTCATGTGCCCACTGGCCAGCTTTTGGCATGACTCCACCGCGGTTGTGTCGTAGAGGTCGCGCCCCTCGCTGGGTACCGTCCTATCCTTATCCAAGCGGCTGGGTACCACGTAACGGCGCAAATCATCCCACCAGCCCTCCCAAGGGCTGCGCTGGGCGCAGAGTGCTTGATACGCTGCTAAAATTTGATTTTTTTCACTCATCAACTTGTCATCTTTTGCTAATCATCCAATGAGGGGGGGCGCAAGCGGGAACCACTGACACGGGTGCTCCCCCCCTCGCGACCGCTCAGCCTAGGGTGCTTGTTCCACTGCCAGCCGAGCCTGTTGACGAAGCGCTCTGGCGGGAAAGAATGGTGGATAAGAGCCCCTTTCGTTTTGACGCCTTGGCATCATAAAGCTGCTCTGTGTTATAACTATCGCCAGCACCTACGGTGGTGACGGGTGGATCTGCCTTGGGCGTTTCGGGTATGGAGGGTGACATAAATCCCATCATTATTATTTTCTATTGATCAATTGCTACATGAATGGTCATCAACGCTGCTGGGTATTGCCGCTGATAAATCGCGACCAATCACAGATGTGAATATCCGCGTTGCGGCTCCCGCGTTGAAAACAGAGCAAGGGCAGGGGTTCCAAACCCTGTGCCAAGTGACAGGCACAGCGGAAATCCCCCACCAGAAGATGCACATACCACGCATCCGCATCATGCGGACTCACCGCCAAATCAAGACCATCTTGCAGGCGGGATGCAGCAACAGGAATCATCATCGCCACCAACTGGGGTAACCACACCAGCACAGCGCGGTCATTGCGCCGCAGGGTGGCTAGGTCAGCCTCTAAAAGGCGACCATGTTGGTGGTAATATTGTCTTGCGCGACAGCGGGCATCCTTGCTCATGACGCTACCATAACCCATTGCCCTAGGCTTGACTAGCAAGTCGGTGGTGTCGGAGCAGCAAAACTCATTGGGGCTGCGTTCCACAATCACCACAGTCAAATTGCCATGATTAGCCGAATGTGAGAGGGTTGTAGCAGATGGAAGCGATGTTTTTCTCAACCCTCCATCTGGAATGAATGATATGATGTACGAAATCACCCCACTGGATATTTGCAATCTCGCACTCTCCAAACTTGGCGAATCCCCCATCCCTGCGATTGACCCCAACGGCAGCCCCGCTGCTCGCCAATGTTACCTGCACTACCACCCCACGAGGCGCGAGGTCCTCTGTGCCCACCGTTGGACCTTCGCTCAAAAATTGACCGAACTCACCAGCAGCGAAGCTCAAGACCCCAATCAGAGCGAACACCTGATTTACCACAGCCTACCCGCTGACTGCCTGCGCGTCTTGAGCGTCAACCAAAACAACTGGGCCCTGCGGGGGCGCGGCATCTACAGCAAGGATAGCGGCATCAAATTGCTCTACACCTACGATTGCGAGGATAGCGAACAATTTGAACCACTCTTCATCGAGGCCTTGGCCACGCGGCTAGCCTTCAAGATGTGCATCAGCCTCACCAGCAGCACCACCGCCCGAAGCGCACTGCTGGAGGAATACAAAAAGATTGCCCTGCCCGAGGCCGCGCACTTCAATGCCGTCCAAAGTGCATCCAACGATACGCACCCCCTCTACCAACTTTGGAAGAACCGACAACACGACTAAACGATATGAAAGCTATTGACTTTGCCTGCCGACTACTCATGCAAATGGAACACTGCCCGCTACCCCATGCGAGGCAGCGCATCCTCATTGCCATGGGTGCGGGGCTAGAAACCTGTGCCGACATTGCCAAACACTGCGTGATGAGCGGTCAGCAGACGGCCGCCCAGCTCTTCGCGCTTGAGCGCAGTGCGCATATCAGCAAAAATGGCAGCCAGAAACCCCATCATTATCAACTGGAACAAGCGGGGAAGAAATACCTCAACGACACCCTCAACTTCCTACCCCGACACGAGCATTAACGAGCATTTATGAAGAGAAAACATCTCAGCATTAAAGAAAAACGGGATTGGCTTGCCGGCATCTTCCGCGATGAAAGCGGTGAATTTAGCCAATCGGAAAAATTTAAAGCCATGGTGGAAGACACGCGCCTAGCCATGTTGCCCGAACAGAAGAGTAGCGAGCCCAGCAAGTCTGGCGCCATCTTCCCCTCACTCGAAATACTCTCCCACCTCCCACCACCGCTTAAAGAAGACTAGCGCGATGCGCTAGTCTTCATCGCTTCGCTCCAATTCCCAATTTTTTATCCCCCTTACTAAACTTTAGCATTGAAGCATCAGCTAGACTTGCTATAATAGTTAGCACTATGAGTACCGATGCTACCAAGGCCGATCTTCCGGCTTCCGTCAAAAGTTATGCTCGCTACCTCACCCTCATGGCTGGCCTTGGTGGCTTGCTCTACGGTGTGGATGTAGGCATTATCGCTTCCGCTCTCCCCTACATTGAACAAACCTTAAAGTTCAGCCCACAAGACCTTTCCTTGGTTGTTGCCGCTGTTCTTGCAGGTTCTGTCATCTCCGCCATCATCGCGGGGCAATGTGCCGAAATGTTTGGTCGCAAGAGCATGATTATTCTCTCTGCCGCTCTCTTCTCGCTCTCCATCCCCTGCATCTGCTTCTCCAACACCTTCTTGGGTGATGTCATGGGTGGCACACTCAACGCCATGATTGCAGGTCGCGTGTTGCAAGGCTTCTCCGCTGGCTTCATTGGCGTTGTGATTCCGATGTACCTTGCCGAATGTCTTGATGCGAATGCCCGTGGTAAGGGTGCTGGCATGTTCCAGTTCTTGCTGACGGTTGGTCTTGTCTTTGCTGCCCTCATCGGCATTTGCACCACCAAATTTGTCGGTGCTGCAGATGATGCGCTCGTCACCGACTTGGCCAAGGAACAAGCATGGCAAACCATCTTCTGGTGCTCCATCCTCCCCGGTGTACTCCTCTTCTTTGGTGCCTTCCGCCTGAAGGAATCCCCACGCTGGCTCTACCGTCGTGGACGTCGTGAAGAAGCCCTCGCTTCCCTCGCCGCCAACAATGGTGATGAAGCAGCCCAACGCATCCTTGATGAAATGATTGCATCTGACAAGGCAGAAGAAGAACAAAAAGCCGCCATGAAGGAACAATCCGCTGGTGACTCCCTCTTCCAACGCAAGTACATCATCCCATTCATCCTTGCCGTCGTCATCCTTGGTTGCAACCAAGCCACGGGTGTTAACTCCATGCTCAACTACTCCGTCACGATTCTCATGCAATCGGGTCTGGAAGGTGAAGCCGCCAACTGGGCTGACTTTGCCATCAAGGTCATGAACATGTTGATGACCATCGTCGCCGTGACCCTCGTTGACAAGAAGGGCCGCAAGTTCCTCCTCAAGATGGGCACAGCAGGTATCATCTGCGGTCTGCTCGGTGTAGCAGGTACCTTCTACACCGTTGAAAATAAGCGCGTTGACGTGACTGATATCGTCAAGGCGGGACTTGTTGATAACGCCTTTACCGCCAGCACACTTGATGTTGCCAACAAGCTTGGTAACCCAGAATTCATCAAGGATGGCGTAGCAACACCTGGTCTGCAATTGATTGTCACCTACAGCCAAGGCGGTAGTGACACCCAAAAGATGGTTGAATACAAAGCAGTTCCAGCCGATGCCACCCCCGAGGTAGCCGCCGCCATGACCGCTGCATCAACCCTGAGCGTTGAGCAAGCCAAGTTCTTGGCACCAACCTTCATGGACAAAATGTGCTTCTGGTCCGACGCACCAGCAGAAGGCACCGTTAAGGAAGTCAGCATCATCTCTGCGCAAATGGGTGTGAAGCCTGATGCGATTAAGGGTTGGACCATCGCTGGTTTCTTCATCGTCTTCATCAGCTTCTTTGCCGCGGGCCCAGGTGTCTGCGTCTGGTTGGCCCTGTCTGAATTGATGCCAACACGCATCCGCGCTAACGGCATGGCCATTGCGATGCTGATCAACCAAGGTGTATCCACAACCATCGCAGGTGTCTTCCTTCCATGGGTTGCATCCGCTGGTTACTCGGGAGTCTTCTTCACCTTGGCAGGCTTCACGGTGATTTACTTCATCACAGCTGCGTTCTTCCTTCCTGAAACGAAGGGACGCACGCTGGAAGAAATTGAAAAGTACTTTGCTACAGGCAAGATGCCTGAAGATAAGGCTTAATTTCTGAAAGCAGTTCAATTTGGGGCTCGGTTGCATCAAGGTGCAGCCGAGCTTCGTCGTGTTGGAAGAGGGGACAGGGAAAGCCGCTAACGATGCAGCGCATCGTAAAGGCTTATTTAGTGATCGCCATTCTACTTGGGCACGCGTGCACTAGGCGTGACTGGCACGAATTTAGGCTTTCTTTTTACAGCGACTTATGCTAACATGGGCGCGTATGTTACAAGCAGGTATCGTCGGTCTCCCCAATGTTGGTAAATCCACCCTTTTCAACGCAGTCACTCGCTCCCGTAAGGCAGAGGCTGCTAACTACCCCTTCTGCACCATCGACCCCAATGTGGGCGTTGTCGAAGTCCCCGATCCACGCCTTGCCGTCTTGTCAGAGATGAGCAAGACGCAAAAAACCATCCCCGCCGCTATCGAGTTTGTTGATATCGCTGGCTTGGTTAAGGGCGCTGCCGAAGGCGCAGGTCTCGGCAATAAGTTCCTCTCCAACATCCGCGAGACAGATGCCATTGTTCAAGTGGTTCGCTGCTTCGAGAATGATGACATCATCCACGAACTGGGCTCTGTTGACCCCATCCGCGATATCGAAATCATCAATGCCGAGCTCATCCTCGCCGATATTGCCGCCATGGAAAAGCGTAAGGATAGCCGTATCAAAAAGGCTCGTGGTGGCGATAAGGAAGCCAAGGCCGAGGTAGAGCTCATCGAAAAGCTCCTCCCTTGGCTTGATGAAGGTAAGCCCGCCCTCACGCTTGAGTTGTCCGATACCGAGCGCAAGTTGCTCCACAGCTTCTTCCTGCTCTCCAACAAGAAGAGTATCTTCGCCTGCAATGTCAGTGAAGATGAGCTTGAAGATGCTGTCAAGAACCCCGATGCCCACCCCTACGTTTCGGCTGTTCGTAAGTTTGTTGCCAACCACCACAATGCCGAGGCTGTTGTTGTTTCCGCCCGCATTGAGGAAGAGCTCTCCGAACTCCCTGAAGAGGAAGCCAAGGAATTCCTCAACGAGCTGGGTGTGGAAGACTCGGGCGTTAGCGACCTGATTCGTGCCGTCTACAAGCTTCTCGGTCTGCGTACCTACCTGACCACTGGTGTCAAAGAGACCCGCGCATGGACCTTCCCCGCTGGTGCCAAGGCTCCCCAAGCTGCTGGTGTCATTCACACGGACTTTGAACGAGGCTTTATCGCTGCTCAAATTGTCTCTTACGATGATTTGGTCGAAGCTGGCTCCATGTCCAAAGCCAAGGAACTCGCCAAGGTTCGCATTGAAGGTAAGGAGTACCTCATGAAGGATGGCGATGTCGTTGAATTCCGCTTCAACGTTTAGTCGACAATCTAAACACTCTCACTCATTCGCTCTCTTTTACGACTCATGGACTTTACAAGCGTCTTTTTTTGGCTTTGTCTTATTCCACCTGTTATCATGGCGTGGATAGGTAATGTTGTCTTTAAAAATGCCCCTCAGCACAATTTACTTTTACGTAAATTGCTCATTCTAGCCACGAGCTTTTTCCTTCTCGGGATGGCTTGTTGGCAGACGGTGGTTATCTTTTTTGTTCTTTCACTCCTTTCTTTCTATGGCTGCAAGTGGGGGCTTACGATGGAGATGAGAAAAAGAAAGGTGCTCCTTTGGTTTCTTCTTCCTATAGCCCTTATACCTTTGCTGTATTACAAATATGCGAACTTCTTTGGGAATGAGGTTTTTCACCAAAATTGGGATAGTTTTAGGAACCTTATTATCCCCATTGGTATTTCGTTTTATAGCTTTCAGATGGTTGCGTTCTGTGTAGATACTCTTATGCAGGATTTGAAGATGCCAAAACTGATTGATTATCTGAATTTTGGGGCGTTTTTTCCGCAAGTTGTTGCGGGGCCTATCGAGCGCCGCGCTCTGTTACTACCCCAGTTGGAAACCCTCAACTCCAACTCTCGCTTGATTGATGATATCAATTTGGGGGTGCGATATATTATTGCTGGCATCTTCTATAAATTAGTCCTTTCGGATAATATTGGGACAGGGATTCCTAAAATGATGGAATTTGATTCGGCTTATCAAATTTATCTTCTGAACCTCTTTTTTACCTTCCGAATCTATTTTGACTTTGCTGGATATAGTTTGATTGCTTTTGGTCTAGCTCGTTGCCTAGGTATAGAAATTACACTCAACTTTAAAAGTCCGCTCACTGCAGTCAATATTGGTGAATACTGGCGACGCTGGCACTCATCTCTTTCAACATGGTTGAGGGACTATATTTACTTCCCTCTTGGTGGTAGCCGTACCAAATGGTGGGCCTTGAATATCATGATTGTATTCTTTGTGTCAGGGCTTTGGCACGGTGCAAATTGGAATTTTGTTATCTGGGGGCTTTCTCTGGGTATAGGTCTTATCATCTTTCGTTGTTTTCATCGGGCGGGGTATAGACTTTGGTGGCCGATAGCCTTTGCCATTACCAGTTTTTATACGGTCAACGTGCGCATGTTTTTTTACATCACCAACATAGATACAATCAAGGCGAACTTACAGACACTGTGCACCCCTGAAGCTTATGCATTCACTGATTTCTCGAATTTTTCTATATTGTATGGTTTGCTAATGCCCATTCTCACCGCTAGCTTTATTATTCCTGTTATTGTCGTATATTTATGTTTGGAAGCATTGGCCATTAGGAAAGAGAAGACCCCCTATTATTACGTTATTGCACCCACATCGACGGTGATTCAAATCTTTTTCATTTGTTTCTTTACCCCAGGTCTTGCCAATCAATTTGT
Source organism: Akkermansia sp. (assembly GCA_044433085.1). Taxonomy (GTDB): domain Bacteria; phylum Verrucomicrobiota; class Verrucomicrobiia; order Verrucomicrobiales; family Akkermansiaceae; genus Akkermansia. The sequence goes on along the minus strand of JAWXTZ010000017.1, from coordinate 17,723 downwards.
TTATCTCGCTTTTTAAATTATGAAAAAATTCTTATTTTTTTCGGTGCTGGCGATTCTTTTAGCCGTACTCGCCAATTTGCTCATTCAACGGTACGTTGAACCTAATCAGGTGTATTTTAGGCAGGTTTCAGAGGTCGTTGATAGGTGGGAAGCCAAGATGAGAGAGAGTCATCAAAATCTCCACGTTGTTTGCGGTGGTTCCTCCGGACGATTTGGTATTAATGCTCAAATACTACTTGACGAATATGATCTGCCTGTAGTCGTAGCAAATGGCAATGCTGGCTTTGGTTTTGAACCTAGTATTGCGCTTGCTTGGAAATTTATTAGGCCGGGCGATACCCTGATTTTGAGTAACGAAGATGCTTCGCTTTATCTTTCTGATGGAGACTGTACCTCATCTGGTCTTCAGCAGGCGGTGCAACGCTTAGGTGTTTCAATGTTTAAAGATGATATGATACCCTTTACGTGGAAGAATTTTTCAACATCTCTTAGGGGCGACGCTGCGTCAATTTCTATGGCGTTTGCGAAGCTTTTCTTCCCAATGAAAAAACGATATCGCTATTTTGGCACCGCGCATATCCACCCATGCTCTTGGGGAGAAATATATAGCTACAGTGACAAGACTTTTGATGCTAGGTATCAACCAAAGCCTTCAAGTCTTCGTTGTTACAATTTGACTCCTTATGTTGACCGTTACTTGCGAGAGCTATTAGAAAAGGCCAAATCAAAGAATGTGCATGTTATCTATCATCAAACAGCTCAATTCAATCCAGTTATCTATAGTGATCGTAGAGCTTGGCTTGCTTTGCAATTAACGCGACTCGGTATTCCTGTTATTAAAGTGCCTCAATTTAATCTTTATTCTGAAAGGTCGCTGTTTGCTGACACTGCTGGGCATATGAACAAAGTTGGTGCATCTATTGGAACAAGGCAATTAGGGATAAGTTTGGAAAATCAGATTTTTTGGAAAGAGGATGAGTTGCTTCAAATTTTAAGAAATCAGGGGTGGACGGGAGAAGGAGCTCCTATCTCCCATATGATGGAACCTTGCAAAATTAACACTGATTTAAAGTGTAATCTAAAATAATAGCCAATCGCGCTCAATTCGCTTCCAACTCTTATCACGCCTAATTTTACAAGGTTCCCCTCTTAAAGCTTAAAGTCAACTGCCCTCCTGTTATTAGTAAATGACCGCATAGCAAGTATAGCAATGCGACAACCTCCCAGTTGATTCGGCACCGCTTCAACGTTTAATCATTTTTTCATCAAACACACAAAAAGGGAAGCCGTTTGGCTTCCCTTTTTGTGTTTGAGTTTTGTTGCGATTTAGCTTTCGCTTGTTTCGTTGCTTTCGTCGCTGTTTTCGCCTTCTTCGCCTTCTGTTTCATCATCTTCATCATCGGGGATAATGAGGGAGATGTCTTGAATGCTTTCATTGTCAGCTAAGGTGACCAGTTTGACGCCTTGGGCATTGCGTCCTGTTTCGCGGATGCCGCTGACCTTGATGCGGACGGATTGCCCGGCAGAGCTCATGAGCATCAGCTCATCCTCTTCGGTCACGCAGCTGGCGGAGACGACTTGCCCAGTCTTGTCCGTGCAGTTCATGGTCTTGACGCCAGAACCACCGCGGCTTTGCAGGCGGTATTCCTCGAAGGCGGTGCGCTTGCCCAGCCCCTTTTCAGAGACGACGAGCAGGGTTGCATTTTCCGCATCTTCTTGCACAACGGCTAAGGCGACCACGTAGTCTCCTTCGCGCAGGCGGATACCTCGCACACCAATGGTATTACGTCCTTGGGTGCGCATGTCCTCTTCGCGGAAGCGGATGCTTTGACCCGCGTGGGAGACGAGGATGACCTCTTGCTCACCCGTTGTCAGCAGGGCATTGACCAGTTGGTTGCCCTCCTCCAAATTAATGGCGATGATGCCCGCCTTGCGGTAGTTGACAAAGTCATTGAGTGCGGTCTTCTTGACGGTACCATCCTTGGTGGCGAAGACGACATTGCCCGAGCCTTCAGCAAAGGTGATGTCTTTGCCTTCCTCATCAACCTTGCGTTCAAGGCGAAGGATGGCGGCAATGTGCTCGTCTGCCTGCATATCAAGCAAGTTCTTGATGGAGCGACCCTGCGCACTGCGTGCGGCCTCATCAATCTCATACACGCGTTCCACATAAACACGACCTGTGTTGGTGAAGAACATGATATAGTCATGATTTTGGGCGGCAAAGAGATGTTCAATGTAGTCGCTCTTATCCTTCTTGTTCTTGGACTTAGCCGCCAGTACACCCTTGCCGCCACGGGCTTGAACGCGGTATTCATCCGAACCCGTACGCTTGATGTAGCCACTGTGGGAGATGGTGACAATCATGGAGTCATTGGGAATCAAGTCCTCCATACTCATATCGCCTTGGAAGGGGATAATTTCCGTCAGGCGTGGGGTGGCACGCTTTTCCTTAATGAGCTTCAGCTCATCCTTCACGATGCCCAGCACGCGGACTTCGTTGCCGAGGATGTCCAAGTAATCGGTAATGAGTTCCAGCAGCTCTTTGTACTCGCCAGAGACCTTGTCATTTTCCAAGGCGGTCAATTGGTACAAGCGCAGTTCAAGGATGGCGTTGACTTGGCGTTCCGTGAACTGGTAGTTCTCACCCACGACAGAGGCTTGGGAGCGAATCAGGATGCCGAGACCCTTCGCCAACTCGATGGGGAAGTTGTAGTCCTGCAAACGCTTCTTCGCTTCGTCGCGATTCTTGGAATCGCGGATGATGCGGATGAACTCGTCCATGTGAGCCAGCGCAATGAGGTAGGCCTCCAAGATTTCGGCACGCTCATCAGCCTTCTTGAGCAGGTAGCGCGTGCGGCGCATGACCACTTCGCGACGGTGCTCGATGTAAAAGTTAATGGCATCCTTCATCGTCAGCATCTTGGGGCGATTTTCATGAATCGCCAGCATGTTGACCGAGAAGGAAGTCTCCATACTCGTCAGCTTGTACAACTGGTTCATGACCACCTGAGGGCGGGCATCGCGCTTGAGCTCGATTTCCACATAGTCCGTCAAGTCACGCATGTCGGCAATGTCCTCAATAACCTTATCACGAATCAGCTCGGCAATGCGCTCTTGCAGCACCGCGCGGTTCACGCCATAGGGGACGTCGGAAATATGGATGAAGTTGCGGTCGTTGGAGTTGGTGACCACCTCCATCTTACCGCGCATGCGCACACTGCCGTGCCCCGTGCGGAAGTACTGCTCAATCCCCTTGGAGCCCATGATGAAACCACCTGTGGGGAAGTCGGGACCTTTGATGTAGTAACGCAGCTCGTCCGATGTGATGTGGGGGTTATCAATAGTCGCGCAAATGCCATCGACTACTTCACCGAGGTTGTGAGGGGCCATATTGGTGGCCATACCCACCGCAATACCCGTACCACCATTGACCAGCAAGTTAGGGAAGGCACTGGGGAGAACCACAGGCTCCTCCTCGCTGTTATCGTAGTTGGGTTGAAAGTCCACCGTATCCTTGTCCAAGTCATCCATCAGGGCAAGACCCAAGTGGCTGAGTTTAGCTTCGGTATAACGCATGGCAGCAGGGGGGTCACCTTCGGGCGTACCAAAGTTACCTTGACCCTGTACCAAAATGTCACGCGTGCTCCAAGGCTGCGCCATGGTCACCAAGGTGCCGTAAGCACTGGCATCACCATGGGGGTGGTACTTACCGATGGTGTCACCCACAATACGGGCGCACTTCATGGTGCTCTTACTTGGGGCAAGACCCAGCATCTTCATGGCAAAGAGCACGCGTCGTTGCGAAGGCTTGAGACCATCGCGCACATCGGGCAGCGCGCGAGAAATAATGACGGACATGGAGTAGTCCAAGAAGCTGCGAGAGACTTCTTCGGCCACGTCAACGTACTGAATCGATTGATCGTTCATAAAATAATTGAGCTAAGGGATTAAATGTCAAGGTTGCGCACGTTGAGGGCGTTATCTTCAATGAATCGGCGGCGCGGTTCAACCACATCACCCATCAGGATGGTGAACATCTTATCGGCTTGCACCTCATTGCTCTCATCCAAACGAACACGCAGCAAGCGGCGCTTTTCAGCATTCATCGTCGTTTCATAAAGGTCTTCTGCATTCATTTCACCCAAACCTTTGAATCGGGTGATATCAACATTGCGACCACCAATCTCCAGCACACGGCTGAGGATGTCACCCACGTAGGAGACCGGAATCTTCGTCTCGCGGCTGCGCACCAAGATTTCAAAGATAGGTGCGTCTTCATTGATGATTTGATGCTCCTCAATACCCAACTCCTTGAGTCGTTCCATGAGCTTGCTGATGGCATGTGCCTCGTGCAGCTCGTGCAGCAGGGCGCGGCGGCTTGGACCTTCGCGGAAGGGGATGGGGTTGGCGAGCAGCTCTTCTTCGCTGGGTTCGCCAAAGAGGAAGAGATCGCGGTTCTCATTCGAGTAGGCCGTGAGCGCCTCCATATTTTCAAAGTAGAGCACCTCTTCATCATTGCCGCAGCGCAGCTTGACCAAGTACTCGGGGAAGGAGCCCTTCGCTTGACGTTGCTCAAACAAATCCTTGAGATTACCACCATGGCTGGCGACACTCTGCTCGTAGTTTTGCAGCTTGATGAGGGTTTCAAGAATAGCCATCAGGCTTTCATCATCATACTCCTTACCATCGGCAAGAGCAGTCAGGCTGACATCGCCCGCGCCCAAGGAAATGAGCTTGCGGTTGAGCGAAACCTCATCCTGCACATACTCCTCCGTCTTGCGGTACTTCACGCGGTAGAGCGGGGATTGGGCAATGTAGAGGTAGCCACCGCGAACCAACTGCGGCATGTGGCGGCAGAAGAGCGTGAGCAACAAGGTACAAATGTGAGAACCGTCAACGTCGGCATCCGCCATGATAATAATCTTGTGGTAGCGAATCTTGGCGAGGTTGAAACAACCTTCCCCCTCTCCACTGCCGATGCCAGCACCGATGGCGGTGATGATGTTTTGAATCGTTTCACTGCCCAAAGCTCGGTCGAGGCGAGCCTTCTCCACATTGAGAATCTTACCACGCAGCGGCAAAATGGCCTGCGTGCGGCGGTCGCGACCCATCTTGGCCGAACCACCGGCCGAGTCACCTTCCACAATAAAGAGCTCGCACTTGCTGGGGTCACGGTTCGAGCAGTCTGCCAGCTTACCAGGCAAACCACCACCGACAGTCGTAGCGCTCTTACGGACAGTTTCGCGAGCCTTGCGAGCAGCTTCGCGAGCACGGGAGGCCGTGAGACCCTTTTCCACAATCGTCTTGGCGATAGCTGGATTTTCTTCAAAGAACTCCTTGAGCTCCTCGTAGAGAACACTGCTGACCACCCCTTCAATCTCCGTATTGACAAGTTTATCCTTCGTCTGGCTAGAGAAGCGGGGGTTGGGCATCTTGACACTAATGACCGCAACCAAACCTTCACGCACGTCATCGCCGCTGAGGTTAGGGTCCTTATCCTTAAGCAAGTTCTTGCCCTTGGCATAAGCATTGATGGTGCGAGTCAGCGCACTGCGGAAGCCCGACATGTGGGTACCACCATCACCATTGTAAATGGAGTTGGCGTAGCAGAGAATTTGGTCTTGGTAGGTGTTGTTGTATTGCAGCACCACATCGACAATGACGTCATCTTGCGCGACTTTACCATCATACTCCACCTCAATGCGACGCGTGCCTGAGATCGCAATGGGCTCGGGGTTGATGAGCTGCTTATTTTCACCCAACTGAACAACAAATTCGCGAATACCATCCTTGTAGAAGAACGTTTCGCGACGTTCGGGGTTGGTGCGCTCGTCAATCAACTCAATGATGAGACCGGGGTTGAGGAAGGCCAACTCGCGCAAGCGGCGGGTCAGGTAATCAAATTGGAACTCAATCGTATCAGTGAAAATCGTTGCATCGGGGAAGAACGTAATCGTCGTACCCGTTAGGGACTCGGGGCAAGAGCCAACAATGTGAAGCTGCTCGGTCGTGCGACCACGCTCAAACTTAATCACGTGGCGTTGACCACCGCGACGAACCTCTGCCTTAAACCAGTCAGAAAGAGCATTAACACACTTGGCACCAACACCGTGAAGACCACCAGAATACTTGTACGCACCCTGACCAAACTTACCACCAGCATGAAGATTGGTGAGTACCAACTCAACAGCAGGGATGCCAAACTTGGGGTGAATGTCAACGGGAATACCGCGACCATTATCCACAATGGAGATGGAGCCATCCACATGCATCACGATATCAATCTTGCTGCAGAAGCCAGCTAAATGTTCGTCAATGGAATTGTCTAAAACTTCGAATACGCAGTGGTGAAGGCCGCGCACATCGGGGTCACCAATGTACATGCCGGGGCGTTTACGAACCGCCTCTAAACCTTCTAATTTATCAATCTGTGCTGCACCGTATTCCTCGGGTGCGGCTGTGCTTTGAACAGCCGCATCTTCAAGGTTCGTGATATCTTCACTCATAGTCGCTCTATTATACGCGCGTACGCGCGCGAAATCAAGCCAATTCTGTGTTTTTTTGGGTAATTAGAGCACTGAGCTCCAACAAAAAAACGAGGCAAAGAAACAAAGCAAAGAAAAGGCGCCAACGATGCGCAGCATCGTGAATGGTTTCCAAAGGGCTAGCCCTTTGGTGGGTGCAGGGCAAAGCCCTGCTAGAGTCTGAGACAAAGTCTCAGCGGGTCTGGGCAGCGCCCAGTCCGTCGGAAGACCTGCCAGAGGCAGTCGCCCACCTGACTCTCCCCTGTCACCATCAAATGCCCGAGTTGCAAAGGCTGCACGGTGCCACCCGCCCAGGTGGGCGACTCCCCCCTCCCCGCGCGAAGCGCGCACTTATCCACCGTCGCAAACGCGAAGCGCACCACCGCAGCCCCAAAAATCAAGGTCGATAAACCCCAACCCCCGCATCCCAGCCCCGCTTCAAGTAGCACCAAAACTCAAAAGCGGGGTGCCCCTTCTCGCGCTCCATACGCTCATCCGTCATCGCAAAGGGATAAATCTGCACAGGCACGAACTCCTGCCCACACAGCAAAGCCTGAGCCACCATCGTATAAATCTCCTCAATCCCCTCATCACCCATCGCAAAACACCCCACCGAGTAATGACTGCCATGCACCATGATAAAAGAACCCGTACGCCCCAAGGCACGGTCGTAGGCATTGGGGTAGCCAATATTAAAAGCGAATTGGGGACCTTGCAAAATTAGCATTGATTCAAAGAGCAATCCAGAATCATAGTCAATCGTGCGATTTTTGTCGCAAATTGGCACCAATTTGTAGCTTTCGTGTCCCAAATATTTAATATTTGGGCCTCTCAAGCCGCAAATTTGCGCTCAATTCGCTTCCAAAACTCATCACGCCTAATTTTGCAAGGTCCCCAAATGAAAACGACTCCTCGGGTTCAACTGCCCCGCGCGCACCTCATAAAAGCCCTCTGGCGCCTGTTTGTCACCCTCCTTGAGTTTGGGCCCCAGTTCACCACTCATCGCGCGCACAGGATATGTTTTCATGCAATTCCAAGCCTGCGATTCAGCCTGTGTCCAAAGCTCCAACTTGAGCTCCTCTTTAATAATGCGAATCAAGACAGGGCGCCCCAAGTGTTCCCCCAGTTGAGCCTTGGTGTTTTGGTAGGCCGTCACATCGCGATTATCATCTTGAGCAGTCATTAGCGCGTAGATAGCAAGCGTCACCAGAACACCAAGAACTAAGATAACCACTCGCTTCACCCCCTTATTTTACAGGAGGGGGATAGGGATAGCAAGGTCATTTTTGTACACACCTGTCCCAAATAAAAATCGCACAGCTTTATAATGGGTTTTGGTAGAGCACCTTGCTTAATATTTTTGCTGAGGTGGTGCGCTAACGCGTTTGCGACGGTAGAAGTTAGCGGGCTGTCGCCCGAAGGATGGTGGGACACCAACTTGGCGAGTGGCACCAAGCTATGTTTGCATCGCGGGCGTGTGAATGGCTTATGTTGAGGGTAAGTTGGCGTCCTTGGGTTCCACCCAAACCCGTTGAGACTCTGTCTCAAACTCTGGCAGGGTTTCACCCTGCACCCACCTAAGGGCTAGCCCTTAGGAATCCATTCACGATGCTGCGCATCGTAGCTGCTTTTTATTTGGGACAACTGTGCGTCACACCACGCCCCAACAAATAACGCTTGCTAAAAGGGAGTTCTTGCGGTAGGATTTAGACATCGGCTAAACGACTACTCCCTTTTCTACCTCCTCAAATGAACGTTCACTTTTTAGGCATCTGCGGCACCGCCATGGGCGCAGTTGCCTCTGCCATGGCGCAGCAAGGATACACTATCACTGGCTCTGACGCCAAAGTTTACCCCCCCATGTCCGACTTTTTGCGCGAGCAGGGAATTAAGCTTATTGAAGGATATAGTGCCGATAATTTGCCCGATACAGCCGATATGTTCATCGTGGGCAACGCAATGAGCCGCGGCAACCCCGAGGTGGAAGCCCTGCTTGAATCAGGCAAGCGTTACATGAGCTTGCCCGAGGCCATGAAGGAGTTCTTCCTGTGGCAAAAGCGCAACTTTGTGGTGACCGGTACCCATGGCAAGACCACCACCACATCCATGCTGACATGGCTCTTTGAAGACGGGGGGCTCAATCCCAGCTTCATGATTGGTGGCATCGCCCGCAACCTTGGTCGTGGGGGGCGTTTTACCGACTCCCGCTTCACCGTTTTAGAGGGGGATGAGTACGACACCGCCTTCTTCGACAAACGCTCCAAATTCCTGCATTACCTGCCCGAGCTGGTCATCATGAATAACATCGAAATGGACCATGCCGACATCTACAACAACGTGGATGAAATCAAGCTCTCCTTTGAGCGACTGCTGCGCGTTGTACCCCAACATGGGCTCGTCCTCGTCAATGCGGACTGCGCCAACTGCATGGATGTCATCACCCGCGCGCCCAAACCCGTCCGTGTGCAAAGCGTGGGCTTTGGTGCCCATGCCGACCACCAAATTAAAAATGTCAACTACTTGAGCAGCAGCTGCTCCTTCGAGTTGGATGGCGACCGCTACAATATCGCCATGATTGGCGAATTTAACGTGCGCAATGCCGCCATGGCCGCCATGGCCGCCAAGCATGCTGGCTTAAAGCCCGCCCAAATCGACCAATCGCTGCAACTGTTCAAGGGGATTGCCCGCCGCCAAGAACTGCGCGGCACCGTGCGCGGTATCAAGGTCATCGACGACTTTGCCCACCACCCAACCGCCATTGCTCAAGCCATTGCCGCCCTGCGTCAAGGTAATCAGGGAAAACGCATCTGGGCGATTTTTGACCCCCGCAGCAACACATCGAGCAGCAAGCTCTTCCAAAAGGAGCTCGCCCTCTCCCTCGCCGCGGCCGACATGGCCGTCGTCGCCCCCATCGAGCGAGCCAGCAAACACGCGCCCGAAAACCGTCTCAATCTTCAACAACTGAAGTCCGACATCCAAGCCACAGGCAAAACCTGCTACCTTGGTCAAGATGTCGATGACATCGTCACCCACGTCTGCGCCCAAGCGAAGGAGGGTGACGTGCTGCTCATCATGAGCAACGGCGGCTTTGGCGGCATCCACCTCAAGTTCTTAAGCTCACTTTAAGCTTGACTTAAGATAGTCGAACCGCTAAGTTGGCGAAAGGTAAATAAGAAAATCCTTATTTTACTTTTAGCCTTGAAAGGTAAATAAGAAAATCCTTATTTTACTTTTAGCTCTGAAAGGTAAATAAGAAAATCCTTATTTTACTTTTAGCCCCGAAAGGTAAATAAGAAAATCTTTATTTACCTTTTTTACAACTAAAATCACAAAAATCACAGTTTCGACATGATTCGGATTGAAGAATTCCACGCAGGTAGCCTTGAGCAGGGTTACCAATACAAGTATTTTCTCCCTACGCGTATCCATGATGCGTGGAAATGGGAGTCGTCGGATATTACCATTCTTCTTGAAAAGGCCGCCACGCGATTGGGTGAGCTGAATTCATTTTCCAAATTTGTGCCGAACATCGATATGTTCATTCAGTCACATGTCATCAATGAAGCTGTTCAATCGAGTAAAATAGAAGGCACTCAAACCAATGTTGAAGAGGCTGCTATGCCTTTAGATGAGATTCAGCCAGAGCGAAAAGATGATTGGACGGAAGTAAACAACTACATTAAGGCAATCAACTCCGCTATCGGGAAATTGGAGCAGCTTCCACTAAGCTCCCGCCTCATCAAGCAAACGCATCAAATCTTGCTCGACAGCGTTCGCGGTACCCACAAATCGCCAGGCGAATTCCGCACCAGTCAAAATTGGATAGGTGGGGCATCCATTGCGGATGCTCGCTTTATCCCACCCGCTCAAGAACATGTGCTTGATTTGATGCATGATTTTGAATGTTTCATCAACGAGGACACCAGCCAACTTCCCACTCTCATTAAGGCTGCCATTGCCCATTATCAATTTGAAACGATTCATCCCTTCCTAGATGGCAACGGACGTATTGGACGGCTTCTCATCACCTTATTCCTAGTCAGTGAAGGTGTTTTGGAAAAGCCACTCCTCTATCTTTCCCATTATTTTGAAATCAACAAAGGGCTCTATTACGAAAATCTGACAGCTGTTCGCGAAAGGGGCGAGCTCGGGCAGTGGCTGAAATACTTCCTTGTTGGTGTGGAACAAACGGCGACAGACGCCATTGCCAAACTGAAACAAATTTTGGAGCTTCAAGGTCAATTGATGCGTGAAATTAACCAAAACTTTGGGCGAAAAACACCTGCTGCCCAGCAGCTTTTAGAATCACTATTTAAACGTCCCGTCATCCGCGTGGAGCATGCTGAGCAAATTTGTGACTTATCTTACAAATCGGCAAACAACTTGATTGCTGATATGCTTAAACATAACATTCTAGAGGAGACAACGGGCAATAGCCGCAATCGCATTTTTGTGTTCCGTCGCTACCTTCGTATTATGTCGGATGCGAAATGAGGGGAAAGGGTATTTCTTGCTCGCCAAGATAAGGGAAACCTGTTAATCTAGGGATTGATGGTAAGCATTCTGACTTCTGCTTGCCATCAACAAGGCTCGCCTTGCTCTCTAACCCTTTGCGGAGATTTAAGCATGACTCATACCCTGACCCTACCCCATTGTAGCTACCGAGAACTCAAGACCTATGCGCTTGCTGCCCTCTTTGTCGCTGGTAATCTGATTGCCCCCCAACTGGCGCACCTACTGCCACAGGGGGGACTCATCCTACTGCCCATCTACTTTTTTACGCTGATTGCCGCCTACCATTACGGCTGGCGCGTGGGGCTGCTGACGGCGATTTTATCGCCCTTGCTCAACCATGCGCTCTTTGGCATGCCCAGTGCGGTGGTGCTGCCTGCCATCTTGTGCAAATCCCTGCTTTTGGTGGGTGCGGCAACTCTTGTCGCACGCCACTTTAAGCGCATCACGCTGCCGCTGCTCGCCTTGGTTGTGCTGGGTTATCAAGTGATTGGCACGCTGGTCGAGTGGGCTTTGCTGGGCAGCTTTCAAGCCGCTATTCAAGATTTTCGTCTTGGGCTTGTGGGCATGCTCGTGCAGATTGTGGGCGGCTACCTGCTGCTCACCCTGCTGAATCGTAAGGCCTAGGAAAGGAGAGTCCCGCGTATGTTACGTCGCATCCGTATCGTGCTCGCTGTCCTTTGCTTGGTGCTCACCACGCTGCTCTTCCTCGACTTCACGGGGGCGCTGCATGGGCTGCTGCACTACATGGCAAAGATTCAGCTCGTGCCCGCTATTTTGGCACTCAACCTCCTTGTCATCGGGGCGGTGGTTCTGCTGACCCTGCTCTTTGGTCGCCTGTATTGCTCCATCATCTGCCCCTTGGGGGTCTTTCAAGATGTCATCTCGCATCAGGGGGTCAAGGGCAAGCGGGCACCCTTCCGCTATGCTAAGGCCAAGACCGCCTTGCGGCTTGTCGTGCTGGTGGTCTTCATTGCCTTCATCGCCCTCGGTATGGGTAGCTTGATGGGAATTTTGGAGCCCTATGGCACCTACGGCCTCATGGTCAATAATTTGTTGAGCCCCCTCGTGCAACTGGGCAATAATGGGCTGGCTGCACTTGCCGAGCGTGCGGATAGCTACGCCTTTTACAGCGTGGATATCTGGCTGCGTAGCGTTGCTGGACTCATCCTCGCCCTGCTGGCACTGGGCATCATCGGCTGGCTTTCATGGAAGCACGGCCGCGCCTACTGCAACACCATCTGCCCCGTGGGGACGGTGCTGGGCTACCTGTCCAAGTTCGCCCTCTTCAAGTTTCGCATCGACAAGTCGAAGTGCGTTCGCTGCGGGCAATGCGCGCTGAACTGCAAGGCCGCCTGCATTGACTCCAAGAACCACGCCATCGACTACAGCCGCTGTGTCGCCTGTGGTAATTGCGAGAAAATTTGCGTGCACGGTGCCATCAAATTCACGGCCAGCAAGCCCGAGCAAAAGGCGAAGGCAGCAAGCGAAAAAGCCCAAAAGGGGCGTCGCGAATTCATGAGCCAAGCCCTCCTGCTAGCAACAGCTCCTGCTGCCGCCAAAGCCCCAGCACCGCGCATGAAAGTCGATGGTGGGCTTGCCCCCATCACCCCCAAGCAGCCAGCCGAACGACAGTGCCCCGTCGTGCCTGCGGGTGGCATGGGTCACAAAAACTTCTACAGCCACTGTGTCGCCTGCCAGCTCTGCATCTCCGCCTGCCCCAATGGCGTGCTGAGACCCAGCATGGACTTGAGCACCTTCATGCAGCCCATCATGTCCTTTGAAAAGGGCTACTGCCGCCCCGAATGCACCGCCTGCAGCGATGTCTGCCCAGCGGGTGCCATCCACCCCATCACCAAGGAAGAGAAGAGTGCCACCTCCATCGGTCATGCCGTCTGGGTGGAGAAAAACTGCATCGTCACCAAAAATGGAACCAAATGCGGCAACTGCGCCAAGCACTGCCCCACAGGTGCCATTCAAATGGTACAGCGCGGGGAGCTCTGGATTCCCGTCGTCAACCCCGAACGCTGCATCGGCTGCGGCAACTGTGAATACGTCTGCCCCGCAGCACCCATGGCAGGCATCTACGTCGAAGGTAATAGCCGCCACCGTCAAATTTAACAGCTTAAGCTTTTGTTTATATGAACGAAGAACCAACCAAACTTTCGCGTCGCCATTTCATGAAAATTGTCGGCATCAGCGCCGCCTCCGTCGGGGCGGCCAGCCTCCTCTCCTGCGAAGAGAAGGAATCCAACATGGGTCATGCCAGCGGCCCCGTACCCAAGGGCAAAATCACCCGTAAAAAAGTAGCGGGGGCCGATGAAGACATCTCCGTACTCGGCTACGGCTGCATGAGATGGCCCACACGGCCAACGCCCAAGAAGGGCGAAAACATCATCGACCAAGATGCAGTCAATGAACTCATCGACTACGCCATCGCGCATGGCGTCAACTACTTTGACACAGCCCCCGTCTACAGCCAAGGCTGGAACGAAGAAGCCACGGGTAATGCCTTAAGTCGGCACCCACGCAAAAGCTACTACTTGGCCACCAAAATGTCCAACTTCCAAGACTGGAGCTATGAAAACTCGGTGCACATTTACGAAAACTCCCGCGCCAAACTGCGGACAGATTACTTTGACTACTACCTGCTGCATAACATCGGGCGAAGCATGAAAGTCTTTCGGGAACGCTTTATCGATAATGGCGTACTAGACTTTTTATTGAAAGAGCGCGAAGCGGGCAGAATCCGCAAACTCGGCTGGTCCTTCCATGGGAAGGTCGAATGCTTTGATGAAATCTTAGCCATGCACGAACAAGTCCATTGGGACTTTGTGCAAATCCAAGTCAACTACGCCGACTGGTACAGCGAAGAAAATCAGGGCATGACCGCGCAATACCTCTACCATGAGCTGGAGAAAAGAAACATCCCCGTCACCGTCATGGAGCCCCTGCTGGGGGGCAGACTGGCCAAGCTACCCGACCACCTGATTGCGCGTTTGAAGCAACGGGAGCCCAATTCATCAGTAGCCTCATGGGCCTTCCGCTTTGCGGGGACAAAGCCCAAGGTCTACTGCGTGCTCAGTGGGATGACCTACATGGAACACCTGCAAGACAACATCCGCACCTACTCACCCTTGGTACCCATCAGCCCAGAAGAAGACGAATTTTTAGAAATCACAGCCGAGCTGCTGATGAAATACCCGCTGGTACCCTGCAACGACTGCAAGTACTGCATGCCATGCCCCTATGGGCTAGACATCCCAGCCATCTTAGTGCATTACAACAAATGCGTCTCGGAAGGGAACATGCCGAAAAGCACCATGGACAGCAACTACAGCGACGCGAGACGAGCCTATCTGGTGGGCTACGACCGCAGCGTACCAAAGCTGAGGCAGGCAGACAAGTGCATCGGCTGTGGGGAGTGCATTCCGCATTGTCCGCAGAGCATCAACATACCGAAGGAGCTGGCTCGAATCAACAAGTACGTGGAGCAGCTGAAGCAGGAGAAATTTACGGAGGAGGTGTAAGAAAGTAGCCGCATCATCAGGGTGCGCAGCACCTAGGGTTTCCAAAGGGTCGAAGACCCTTGGCGGGTGCAGGGCAGAGCCCTGCTGGAGTCTGAGGCAAAGCCTCAGCCCGTCGGGAGACGCCCTCGGCAGAGCTGGCGGAGCCAGTCGCCCAACTTACCCTCACCAGACCAACACAAACGCCCGCGTGGCAAACCCAGCATCACGCCACCCGCCAAGTTGGGCGACTCCCCCCCCTCCGCGCTGAAAGCGCGCACTTATCCACCGTCGCAAACGCGTTAGCGTAACAGCGTTTTCCCGCTATCGCGTTTGCGACACATAATTGCGGCTGAGCAATTATGAGACTGGAGCCCCCGAGACACTTCTCGGGGAATAGCGGAAGGAAGAAGCTAGCGGGCTATCGCCCGAAGAAATAGGGGGTCGCCCAACTGGCGTGAACAGCCATGCTAGGCTTGCCAAGCGGACATTCCACAACAACAGGGGAATTTCAGTTGGGCGACTGCCGCCGGCAGGTCTGCCGACAGCTTGGGCTTCGCCCAAACCCACAAGGGCTTTGCCCTTGACCCAGCAGGGCTTCACCCTGCACCCACTGGGGCTTTGCCCCAGACCCCACTCAGGGTCTGCGACCCTAAGAACCCATTCACGATGCTAGCGCATCGTAGCGGCTTTGCTCAACTCCTAACTCCTAACTCCTAACCCCCATGCAAGACCTCCAAACCATCCTCATCAACGGCAATCACAGCCTCGTCGTCGCCAAAGGCAGCGAAATCCGCTGCTACCAACAACGCGGAGTCGCGGACATCCACCACCTCCTCCACCACGACCCCGACTTCCTCCAAGGCTCCCGCCTAGCCGACAAAATCATCGGCAAGGGAGCCGCAGCCTGCATGATAGCCGGTGGCGTCATCGCCATCAGCACAAACATCATCAGCCAAGCAGCCCTAAACCTCCTCCAACAATACAGCATCCCCACCAGCTACAATCACTGCGTCCCCCACATCATCAACCGCAGCAAAACAGGCCCCTGCCCCCTAGAAAGCAAATTAGGGGATGAAACGGACATAGACCGCCTCATCCCCCTCATCGACGACTTTGTCGCCCAATTAAAGACCAACTGACTCTTTTATCGCTGTCGCTTTCTTCATCACTCCATCAAGAGCAAATTTCCCAGCCTCGTTTAATAACATCGCTTTATTCGATAAGACAAAAGAGAAGGCATCTTTACGCGCTGCTTTAGCATCGAAGTTCTGCGGTGATTTGACGTAGCTTTGTGTGATATGTCCAATACGTATCACTAATGCACTGTTAATCACAAAACCTGTAAGTGAACTAAATCCGATGATATTGCTATCGGGAAGTACCATTTCGTCAAAAATATCCTCAAAGGAGACCGAGACTAGAGCGGAGCCGAAAACATTGAGATATACCTTCGCTAAATCAATATAACTTGGTCGATAACCCAGATAGCTGCAAATTACCGTAATATTTTTCACGCAGCCCGAAAGCAAAATAAGTCCATCAAGCTTGCCACTCTGCGAAATCGCGGTTGCAGTGCCTAAAGCAAGACCACTCTTAATCATGTAGTCATTTGCCTTTTGATAGCGTGTCTCCATCAACTTTTTAGTGGTTCCGACGGTATCATAACCAGTTTTCAAAGCCGCAAGGGCATTCTCTGACTCCTCATCTTGATGTGTGCTAGCGAGGTTATGAACCAATTTCTTCATATCCGAGTAGGATAAATCATTAAGGAACTGGTCAATCTCATCAGCCGAAGTAGGCATTTTCATCGGGGCTGTCCCCATGGATAATACCCGTTTGATAGGCATGACGAAGTAATAAATCACCGTAAACGCCAGCCCTGCATAAAAGACATAGACCACGGGTTCAGGCATAACCGATGTTAGCTCACGCGCAAACATCAGCGCAATGGCAACGAGGCATAAGGCCAATGTCACCAACATAATCATTAATGGTATTTTTTTCATTTGAGTTGAATGCGGGCAGTTTCGATTAAAGATTTAATGTCACGAAGGGATTTTGAGAAATCTCCAATTTTTTTCGACTCCAGCTCACCCTCTGAAATGGCTTTTTCCTTCATTGCAGTGAAAGCATCTAGTGCAGACTTCAATGCTTTTCGGATACTGTTATTTCGGCTATCCTGCGCACTTTGATAAGCATTTTTAAATTCTCGTTTAAATTGAGACTCGTAATAATTCTTTACTTTTTCACGCATTTTTCCATTGGCGCATCCGATATACCCCTGCGATTCTTTATCGGAAACTGTATCCTTACAACCGAACCACGAAAGTTTATCTCGCCATGTATGCTCTAACTTAGTAAGGATTTCTGACACCTTGCAATATTGATTAAACTTACTTATAGAGTCATTATCCAAACGACAGCGATTACACTGGGCATCTAACTCGCTAAAAAATTCCTCTTCATTCGTAATAAAGGACATATTTTTTAAACAGTCGTGTACATTGTAAGCAGCCAACTTTTCGTTACCAGATTGAACCAATTGAGCAATGCTATCCAAGCATGATTCACTAATTCTGTTAATCAGACGGTCATAATGAGACCGTTCTGCAGCACGATAATCATCATACCCAACCTTGGATTTCAATCGTTCGGGGATATCTTCATTGTTAATGAATCGAAGCCATGTTTCACTCGTTTTATCCGAGGTAAAATCCTTCAAAATAGTCTCGCCCTTTTCGTAGGCTTTGTGATGGTAATTCAACTCTTCCGCGCGAGCTCGTCGAATCGCTTCACGACATGCTTCCATCTCAGTCTTGTTTTTCTTGCTAAAATCCGCAATGGTATTTTCTAAAGCACCAAAAATCTCATACAAGCCCTTAAGGGTGCCTTGCAAAATTAGGCGTGATGAGTTTTGGAAGCGAATTGTGTGCTAATTTGGGGCTTGAGAGGCCCAAATATTAAATATTTGGGATACGAAAGCTACAAATTGGTGCCTATTTGCGACAAAAATCGCACGATTGGCTATCATTCTAGATTGTGCTTTGAATCAGTGCTAATTTTGCAAGGTGCCCTATAGGGCACCTTGCAAAATTAGCAGCCCTGTGCTTTGGATGGATGCTTGAGGCTAGCGGCCGCTGCAATTGAGTCCCCTATCGGGATAGGGGACTCAATTGCG
>JAWXTZ010000016.1:0-28512 GCA_044433085.1 Akkermansia sp. | reverse complement strand
CCCACCAAGCCCAGCAAGGTGGAGTCACGGTACGTAGAACCACTGGCAGCAGCTCCTTTGTCAGCGTCCGCAGCATCAATGGCGTGACAGAACGAGTCGAAGTTCAACGAGAAATCGACCCCATCAGCAATCAAGTACGCACCCGCATGTTCATCAACGGAATCGAAGTTGACCCAGAAACCAAGCAGCCACTAGCCGCACCAGCAGCTATCCCTGAGCCAGCACCAGCCGCACCAGCTGCACCAGCGCCAAGCCCCATCACTCCCGAAGACGAAAGCAGCACGCCACCAGCTCCAACACCAACAGCACCACCCGCCCAAAAGGCTGAACCCATGCCCCAAGGAACAACTTTTTGATGTCGCTTCGCTCCAATTGGGAATTGGGAATTGGGAATTATAAAATTAGCGGGCTATGCCCGATGGTAGGTAGCAAAGCCTGTACCTCTGTAAAAAATTAAGCACCGATGCATGAACTGCATCGGTGCGTTTGATTAAGACTTAGCACTTGCTTCGCATCCCTGCGCGCTAGCGCACAAACTTGTAATTCCCCATTCCCCATTCCCCATTGAAAAGCCTTTAGGCTTTTCCTCGTGCATCGGTGCTTAATTTTTTACAGTGAAACGGGCTTTGCTACCTACCATCGGGCGGTAGCCCGCTAACTTTAAAACTGCTCACTGCTAATTGCTCACTGTTGCTACCATCCGAGTTTAGAGCGGAGGCGGGAGGCGTAGTCGCCGTGGGGTAGGCGAACGAGACGGACGGTGCGATCAGCCTTGCGGATGAGCAGCGTCTCTTGAAGGGAGATGGGGTGCGTCATGCGACCATCGAGGGAGAAAATCATCTGCTCCTCCACGCGCCCGCGTCGGGCATGCGGGCGCAGCGTGATGGCGGCGGAGTCGGGCATGACCACGGCGCGGTTCGTCAAGCTGTGGGGACAAATGGGGGTCAGGCAAATCACATTGGCATCAGGCCAAATCAAAGGACCACCTGCGGAGAGGGAGTAGGCAGAGGAACCGGTGGGCGTTGCCACCAAAATACCATCGGCATGATAGCGGTTGAAGGGCTTACCGTCAACCAAGACATCAACATCCACCATCTTGCCAGTCTGGACACGCATGAGCGAAACCTCATTGAGCGCGTGGTGCGGCTTGGTGATAGGATTGCCATCCATATCATACTTCACCACCTCAATCACCGTACGCTCATCAACCTCATAGCTGCCATCGACCAAGCATTGAAGCAAATCCTCCAACTGGTCTTTTGTGCTGGAACTCAAGAAACCGAGGTGCCCCGTGTTAACCCCCGCAAGCAAGACCCCTGCTTGGGATGTCTGACGAACGAGCGAAAGCATCGTCCCATCCCCACCGAGGCAGAGCGCCAAATCGGTACCCTCCTCCAACTTGGGCAAGGCGGGTAATTTGGGCAGCTCGATGTGGTAAAGCTCAATACCATTGCGCGCAGCAAAGGTATAGAGGCGGTGTAACAGGCGCTGCACCGCCTGCGTAAAACGAGGGGCAAAATAGCCAATTTTACGAACAGGCTTCACGAAAAAAGACCTTATAAGGCTCAGCGTTGCTCACGCACAATTTCGGTACCAATACCGTCGGAGGTAAAGATTTCCAAAAGCAGGGAGTGGGGCAAACGACCATCGATAAAGTGAACCTTGCGAACACCGGCATTGAGGGCTTCCACCGCGCTGCGAACCTTAGGAATCATGCCACCACTGATGATACCTTCAGCGATGAGCGAGAAAGCCTCCTTGCGGTTAATGCTGCGAATCAAGGTACTAGCGTCCTCTGGGTCACGCATCAAACCAGGGACATCGGAGATGTAGACCAACTTGACTGGGCGCAGCTCGCGAGCAAGTGCAGCAGCCGCCAAATCGGCATTCACATTGAGGGATTGATTGGTACCCAACTCACGAGCAAGGGGGGAGATAACAGGCGTAATTTGAAGCTCCAGTGCCTCCTGAACACGGGAGAGCTGCGAGCCAATCACCTGACCGACCATCCCAATATCAATGGCATTCCCTTTGACATCATGCTCCACAATGCGTTCTCCCACAAAAACGTTAGTACCAGGGATGCCGACAGCCTTACCGCCGACATTGCGCATCATATTGACCAAATCGGGGTTAATGGTGCCTGTCAGGGTGCGTTCCACAACCTCGACCACCTCGGCAGGGGTCACACGCAAGCCATTGACAAACTTGGCCTCTTGCCCAAGTTCTGCCATCGCTTTGGAGATAGCCTTACCACCACCATGAACGACAACAGGGTTGAGACCCAAGGCCTCCATCAAGACAATATCCTTCATCAGCGACTTCACCAACTCAGGATTATCCATAGCGGAACCACCAAACTTAATCAAAACCGTCTTATCACGATAGGACTGAATGTAGGGAAGCGCATCAACAAGAACATTAGCGAGGCGAATTTCCTCTTCGGGCTGTGGGGTATTTCTAAAGGTCATAGGATTTAGATGTAACGTTTAATTTTAAAGATAATAAGAGGGAGTAAGGCCGCAGCGACCATCATCCCGATAGAAAGATAGACCCCCCAATCAGATTGAAGGAAGGGCAAGCGGGTAAAATTCATCCCAAAAAAGCTGGCAATGAGCGTAGGCGGCAGAAAGACGACCGAAACAATGGTGAAGACCTTCACAATCTCATTCTGCTCAATATTAATGAGCCCCAAAACCGCATCCAACATGAAATTAATTTTACTGGAGAGGAAGGACGCATACTCCGAGAGCGAGTTCACGTCACGAGCCACGGGGCGCAAGGGCATGTACAGGCTATCATGCGTACTGAGGCGGGAGTCCTCATTACCCGCAAAGGTGATGAGTCGCAACATATTGACAAGCGCATCGCGCTGACGCGTAATCAAATCCCCAATGCGACCCAACTCTTCGATGGCATCACGCAAATCCTCGGTATCGGGGTCATCCTTCTTCACCTTGCGGTGCTTACCGTGGGAGCCAAAAACCTTCTTGGACAAGATATCCAAATCCGTACCAAAACGCTCCAGAACATCCGCCTGACGGTCAACCAAAGTTTCAAGCAGACCGATAAAGACCAAATCACGGTTCGTGCTACGCGTGCGCAGCAACTGCTGCGTGAAAAGATGGAAGGAATAAGAATCCGTGTGACGAATGGTAATAATAATATTACTTTTCAGCACAAAGGTAATTTCCGCAATCACAGGCTCATCCGTTTCAACACGGCTGAGAACCGTTGTGGTCATGAAGCGGGCACCATCCTCGCAATAAAGTCGGGACGTGGCCTCAATCTCGCGCATCTCATCACGCGTTGGCAACTCAATCCCGCAAAGATTTTCGGCATACTTAAGCTCGGTGGCATCAGGCGTCAACAAATCCAGCCAAAACACACCATCAATGGCGCAGGCTTCATTTTCAAGTCCTACGGTACGGGTAATACCCTGCTCGGTCTGGGAGTAGATACGAATCATCGTTTTGATGGGGGTTAAGAAGCAAAAAGCCAGCCAGACTGACACTCCCGCCAGTCTGCCCATAAGGATGCCCTATCCCGCCCCAAATAGCAAGCCAAATATGCCCATTCCCACAAATAAAAAAATCGGCACATATCATTCAAAATACGTGCCGATTCAATACAGGCAACCTCTAGCAATTGGTATTTGAGCTAAGGCTAAACTGCTGCCACCGCCAATCATGCGAATTGCCAGAGGGTGCCTACAGAGAGAGTGTCATTTAATAATTCACTCGTCTTCCTTCGTACATCAAACTCATTTTTTCTATACTCTAAATGTGAGCAAGCTCTTACTACCATTGACATCGTCTTCATTTTTGATATTATTAAGGGGAACTTGGAGTGTCGATGAGGAGTTACCCATAGAGGTAAACGTCGCGGCTTGAGCTCCAAGTTCTTTTCTAAGTGCAATCTTTAGGGTACCTTGCAAAATTAGGCGTGATGAGTTTTGGATGCGAATTAAGCGCTAATTTGGGGCTTGAGAGACCCAAATATTAAATATTTGGGACGCGAAAGCTACAAATTGGTGCCAATTCGCGACAAAAATCGCGCGATTGGCTATTATTTTGGATTGTACTTTGAATCAGTGCTAATTTTGCAAGGTGCCCTTTACTTATCATTGACATCACCGTCCTTTCTGGTATTATTAGGGTGAGCTTGGGGCGACAGAGGCTTATTCTTTGAATCGGTGCTGTCTTTAAGACCAAGCTCATTTTTTTACAAGGCACATCAACTTCATCACGAGCCCTCAAGCCCTACCTGAGAGGCAAGAAGGGCGAGCCATACACTATCTGGGCACCATGAAACGGATAAAGCCGTGGATGATGGACCCGCGCCCGCTTGATGAGCTTCTGCTTGATAGATGAACTACAATTTATTTACGTTGCATCCTGTACTTGAAGATTGCAACTATAGCAGTAAGTACAGCACTGCCCCCGCAAATGTACCACGCGGCATTATTATCACGCAAAAGCCATAAAATAACAGCCGTGGCAAAAACTACTAGAACAGCGGTTAATACGATGAGAGAAAATACTTGAACTTTGGCTTCTGATTTAGCGGTAGCTTCAAATCTTTTCATATTCAACTCGTGCGCGTTTTGTTCCTGCTGATTAGCAAGAGATATAGAGGCTTCAAGCTCTTTATCCATGCGAGAAAGCCGCGCGTCTTGGTCTTTCTCTGCCATTGCCATGGCTTTACGCTGATGTTCTCTAGGTAAATAGTTAATAGCTTGCAAGCTTTGCAAGCCTTCACTTGCCACAAGAAAATTATAGTTATCTTGTTGATTGAAATTATAAGTCACAGCGGGTTGACTGTCTGCCACATTGGGGCTTTCCGTCATCTCATTATTAGATTTTTGCTTCGCTGTCATGTTCACATTTAACTTTTAATGTTGCATTAGCTATGTGTGCAAGGCTGTTGAAGATATCGCCCGCAAAGCCAAAATCTTGTTTCTTAGAGAACTCCTTATCACGTTTAGAGGCTACAGGCTCAAATCTCTTAACGGCTGATGGTACAAGCCCTAAAGTCAAAACAGACAAGAAACCGTATAATAAGATTTTTTGATTTGTAAGCCTCTCTGGATATTGTAACTTCATGACTTCTTCAAGATATCCTTTCTGCTTCTAGTATGCAAGCCTTTTTTTGACTCATGGCATTCTATGCCGTGCTGAATGGCGGCACCATCTGGGCAGGGTGAAGCGGATAGAACGGTGGACGATGCACCAGCGCCCGCGTGATGGGTTGATGCTTGCTTAACCAAATGATTTTGGAGTTGACACCCGATTTTGGAGTTGACCCAAAAAATGCGGAAACCCGCATAGCAAAAGGGCTCCAGTTAAACGCTGGAGCCCTATGTTTAGGTGTTTTGGATACAGGGAGAGGGATTCGAACCCCCGACCAATTGTGTGTAAGACAACCGCTCTACCACTGAGCTATCCCTGCGTTTGGGGTGTGCGCAGATTATACGCTTTTCGATTTAGCTTTGCAAGCTTTTTTCTTTATTATTTTTGAATTTTATCGTCAGGTATCAAAGAAAAGCAGCGCGACATTTGAATGCCGCGCTGCTTGTTGGTTGATTGTTAATTGGCTTTAGAAGCTGAAGCGGTAACCTACTGTTCCACTGAAGCTGGTCATGCCGCTGCGCAGGTCGCAGGATGCATCGATGAAGATGGCTCCTACGTCTTCGGTGACTGGGATGGTCAGACCAACTCCGAGTTCGATTCCAAGTGAGCCGACGTCGGCTCCCTTGACTGTTTCGGTCACGCCGCTGTTGCTGGTCAGGCTTACGTCGGCTTCGCTGGTGCGATCACCGGCATCGGCCTTGAGCATCACGCGACCAGAGAAGACTGAGGCGCGGTTGTAGATGTCTTCACCGACGATGGTTTCAATCACTCCACCGACTCCGAAGGTGACGTAGGTGTTCTTTTGGTCACCGACCTTCAGCGTGGCGTCACTGCCTGTTTCGGTGTATCCATCAACATTGCTGTTGACCATGGATACGCTGAATACAGGTTGGATGCAGGTGCTTGCGTCTTCTGTCACGGCGTAGGTGTATCCTACTTCGTACATCAGGGCGAATGCATTACCGCTGGTGTCACCCTTGGTGGTGTAGGCGGTGTCGATGCCACGGACTGTACGGTCGAGTGTGGCATCCAACATACCGTAGGTTGCTGCGAAGCTGTGGTTCCAACGTCCCTTGTTCGCGCGGGCATAGACCGATGCGTACATGGTGTCGAAGTCACCCTTGGCGGTATCGGCACCATCGCTATCGAGGTCACCAATCAAGGCGGTGAAGGAGGCACCGACGCTCCAGACGTCGTTCAAGTCCACGTCCACACCAACGGCACCACCTGTGTTGC
Organism: Akkermansia sp.; assembly: GCA_044433085.1. Classification (GTDB taxonomy): domain Bacteria; phylum Verrucomicrobiota; class Verrucomicrobiia; order Verrucomicrobiales; family Akkermansiaceae; genus Akkermansia. The sequence goes on along the minus strand of JAWXTZ010000016.1, from coordinate 22,144 downwards.
TCAGGCTGTGACCAGCGTGGGTGCTGTCGGAGTCCAGCTTGCTGCTGGAGCCTTCGGCCGCAATCCATGCGTTGTAGTAAGGCATGTCTTGGTTGACGACTGTTGGATCAACACCCATGCTGCGTGTGCGGTTGCGGGTGGTGCGCAGTTGGCGTTCAACATCGGCCATCATGGCAGAGCCAAGGGAGGTCGTTGTTGCACCGGCAACTGCTGCTGCCAGCTTATCCGCAGCAGCGTAGCTGCCCGATGCCATGTAGCTGTCCATGTCGCTGTAAACATCCATCATATCACCTGTAGCACTTGTTGTTGCTGTGGTGGTGGCGATGGTGGCTACGCCACTATCACTGCTGACCAAGTCGGACAGGTCCGTTGCGGCAAAGGCCTTGCTAATCAGGTTGAGACCAGCTGTACCATTTTCCGTCAAGCTCATGCTGTTGTAGTAGCTGTCGTTGCGGGAGGCCACGATGTTACCATCAACTACCGTAGCTGCTGCGAAGTACTTAGCCAAGTCGCTGGAAAGCACGATGCTGGAACCTGCTGCCAAGACCACATCATCACCCAATGAGCAGAGCGTGTAGCTACCATTCACGGAGCTGAGGCTGCCAATGTCGGAAGAACCATCAAGTCCAATGTTAACCGAGGTGTTGGTCAGGACGAGCTTTTCACCTTCGGCAGATACATCAAACAGAGCCATGCCTGTGTTACCGAGGTAGGCATCATCCAAGTCGAAGTTCAGGCTACCACCATTCATGCTGGAGGCACTCAACAAGGTGACTGTGTCCGAAATGGTACCAAAGTCAAGACTGGTGCCAGTGGTGTTCACAGAAGCGAGGCTGGAGCCAGCGGCATTGGTGAAGCTGACAGAACCAGCGCTACCGGTGACAGTCAAGCTCGCAGCATCGCTCAAATCGATGGTGGCCACCGTGCCGCTGCCGGCATTGATGGTCGCATCGCTAAAGCTACCTGACAAGGTGGATGTACCACTACCCAAGTTAACTGTACCCGAGATGGTGGAACCGTCGGCTGCTGTCAAGCTATCAACGCTCAATGTACCGCCTTCGGCTACGGTCAAGCTGGATTTGTCATCCAAGTCGATCGTGCCAGCAGCCAATGTGCCAGTTGCGGCAACATCAATTGCGGAGCCATTGGCAGCCAAGTCAATAACATTGAGTTTGGAGTTATCCAAGACCGACAGGGTGGAGTCATTGAGAGCCAAGTCAAGCAAGGTCAACAAGCCCGTTGTGCTACCTGTGGCTGTGGTGGTCGTTACGCTTTCGACTTGCAACTTGACATCTTGAGCAATTACTTGTCCGCTGACGGCGGTGGCGCTGTCGTTGCGCAGGGTCATCGTTGTGTCATCGGCGGCTGTACCGTCCCCCTTCAGGGTCAGGGTGTAGGTGGCATTGGCACCATTGAGGTCGCTGATGAGTACATTCTTATCTGTGCCAGTGGTGGAGCTACCAACCGTGATGGTGGCCGATTGGTCAATATTGACCGTATCAACCGAATCCAGCACATCATAGCTGACTAAGACATACTCGCCATTGACTACCGTATAGATGGGGGTAATGGTGTTGGTGGCATCACCCACTAAGGATGCGTCAACAGCGTAGTTATCACCAATGTTCAAGATGCGGTCTTTGGACTCAACGACGCTCATGATAAGGTCGCCATTAGTCGTTGTCGTCATCAAGACATTCATGCCCGATGCGACGAGTTCCGCGATAGCGGTGCTTGTATTCGAGCTCAAATCGAAGTTGGTCCAGCTGTAACCATCACCACCACCTGTGTTTTGAATCAGGAGGTACTCGCCTTCGCCTGTCGTTGCACTCAGGGCGCTCAGTTCCAATTCAATTTGATTGGCAACAGTCGAAATCATGCTGATACCGCTGGCATCACCATAAGTCAGGCTGCTGGCACTGAGGACGTATTTCGAATCATCGGTGACATTCGTCAAGGAAGTCAGCTCAAGGTATTGAACCGTGATGCCCGTGAAGCTACCCGTTTCAACAGTTAAGCTGTCAGCCACAACGCTACCACCTTCGGTGATATCACCTTCGAAGCTTACCCCACCCGTGCCGACAACAACTAAGATACCCGAGCTGCTGTAGCCATCACCAAATGTTACCCCTTCATCACCTGCGGTAATGGTCACTTGACCATTTTCGGCAATTTCCAAGGAGCCGTCATCGGTGCCATTAATCTTGGTAATCATCACCGAGGCGAGCGCATCAGCTTGCACAGTCACGGTCGGATCCCATTCTGCGATGGTCACTTCGGTGTAGGCCTCGGCAATCAAGGTACCTGTACCTGTCAAGCTGCCAATTGTGACGATATTCGAGTTGACTAAGTCCGTTCCTTCAAGGATGGTCAGGGTGCTGTCTGCTGCATCCATCGTGATGGATGCAACATTAGAACCATGACCCACACTCAAGGCACCTGAGTTGCTGACCGACAAGCCATCGCCTACGGTCATTGCACCGGTGACAGTCAATGTACCTGCATTGCTAAGGTTGATGGCGGTATTGAGCGAAGCGGCGGTCAAGGTACCAACGTTACTCAGGCTAGCACCTGCGACAACGCTCATCGCACCTGTCACTGTTGTTGTACCAGTATTGTTGTAGCTACCTGCAAGTTCAAGGGAGCCTGCCTTGAGCGTCTTTGTATTTTTGGCACTAGCACCTGCGGCAACTGTCATTGCGCCAGATACAGTCGTTTTACCAGCGTTTTCAAAGCTACCAGCGCTACCGTCCTTATCGGCACCCAGCACGGCAAGAGATCCAGCCGACAAGCTACCATTCGTAGCAGTCACGACAAGGGAGCCCTTGCTTTCCACCGTAACGGCACCTGTGACTTCAAAGCCCATGTCAATGGTGGCACCACCACTGGTGACAGAAAGTGCCTTCGTGGTCAAGGTGTCGCCAGTCGAGGAGCTAAAGATGTAACTATCTTGTTCATCTTCGGTGATATTGACCATGATCAAATCAGCGTTAACAGCTATATCTACATCGACCTCATTCGTCAGACCCAAACCAGTGAAGAGGTAATTGGTATCGCCAGTTAATCCTGCAACCCAGTTAGCGCTGGAGGACCAAGTTGAACCAGGGTTACCATCCCATGTATCACCCGAGAGGGCGGAGACTACCAAATTGAGCTGATTGCTTGCATCATATTCCAAGCTGACAATCAAACCATTGACCGTGATGGAGCTTTCACCATTCAAGGTGTAAACCCAATCTTCGCTCAAGGCTGTCGTTGACGACAAGAGGATGTAGCTGTCATCAGCCGCTAATCCCGCACTGGCAAGAGCCGTGGCATCAATCGAAATAGCAAGAGTGTCGCTATCACTTGTGATGTTGCCAACAGTCAAAGCTGCGCTTGTATCGCTCAGCAAGGCTGTGCTGATACCAAGGCTTGCACCTTCTGCAAAATCCAATGTGACACCGGAGGAGGCATTCAAGCTACCATTCAGCTGCAAGGCACCTGTAATTTGGAGGCTTTGTGCAGATACTACATCAAGCGCACTTGCGGAAGCGATGGTGACATCGTTCCAAACCAAGCCAGATCCAACTTGCATGCCCACATTGCTCAGTGTTGCCTTATCGAGCTTATTAGCGCTAATGCTACCACCTTCAGCCAAGCTGATTTCAGCAGAGGCTACATTATCACCAGTTACATACATGGTGCTCTCACCCATAGTGATTGATGCCCCAAGAACGATTGTCGTTGTAGCTGCAATGGAGGATGTACCCGTCATGGTTAATTTACCACCAGATACCTCAAGGGTGGATGTCTTATCAATGGAGCTATCAGCCAAGCTAGCATTACCACTTACGCTCACTGTCGAACCAGCAATTGCTGCCGATGTCAAGGTATCAACCGCCAATACTGTGTTAGCGTCAGCCGTGATAGAACCACCTGTAAGGGTAATATTACCTGCAACAAGGCTGCTAGTATCATTCAAGGTGACACTCGTTTCTGTAAGGCTGGCTGAATCAAGAGTAAGGCTACCATCATTGGAAATCTCAATACCATCTTTGGCCGTGATATCCGCATCAGTCGTTACGGCAGTGCCATCAATCGTGATTGCACCAGCGACAGACAAATCATCGTCGTCAACAGATTCGATGCTCAAAGCATCTGTACCCGAGATGGTGAGACCACCTACATTCATGGTAGAAGATTCATCATCTCTGACATAGAGGGTCGCGCCTGTAACACCAGTCGTGTCAATAGCAACATTCGCATTGGCGATATCGTTACCCATGATGTAACCTGTGGTAGAGTCCCACGTACCAGCACCCCATGATACAACGGAGAAGCTGAGCGTTCCGCCCTCATAGTTCCAAGTAATTTGGTAGGCATCGGCATCATAGCCGCTCATCTCAAAGTTCGTATCGCCAGTGATGTCGCTGCTCAAGCCTGTGAAGACTGTGTAGCTGGTTTCTTCCAAGGAGAAGTCTGTCAGGTCAATGACAAAGGCATCGCTAAGCGTCAGGCTCGTGACGCTGGAAAGGTCCAAACTGTTGATGGTACCACCAGCATAGCTGATGCTGCCATTGAGCTGCAAGGCGCCAGAGGAATCACCTGCTAGCGTACTACCTGCTGCAACGATAACCGATGCACCTAATACCCCATCAGTAGCGGAAAGCGTACCGCCATTCATGGTCAAGCTACCAGTGTAAGGATTGGAAATACTATCAGCAAAACTCAAGCTGGATTCAGCATTAACAGTAATGTTACCTGAGCCCGTAAGGCTGCTGGTTGTCACATTGCCTGTGACATCCAAAGTGGCACCATCCTGCATGCTCAGTTCAGCCAAAGTTGCACCGTTGGACAAGGCGACATTGTTACCGATTACAAGCGAGATATTAGTACCCGTGATAGCTTTATCCATCACAAGAGTATGCCCGCTGGAGGAGGAGGCAAGGGTCACTGTTGCATTATCCGCAAAATTGATGGTTTGATAAACCGTCGTTGTTGCATCAACACCATTATCCTTCAGCGTGGAACCATCTTGCATGGTCAAGCTCGCACTCGTGATGGAAGAAGCATTACTTGCACTTGTAATCGTGGAGGAATAATCATAATCGAAGTCATACAGCAGATTATCATTTACATCGTAGTAAGCTTCTTGATTACCCAAAACGAGCGTAGCTTGATCTTGAACAATAATGGAATTAGGACCATAACCGTGAATATTGTTACCTGCGGGATTGTAGTGAATACTCATCAAGCCTTTATCCAGTTGCAAGGTACCACCACCATAGACAGTGATTTCGGCCTGCCCATCATTGGATGAAAGGTAGCTATTGGATACCAAGGTTCCATTGACAGACACAGTATTAGTATCTGTCGAGGTCGACGCATCAACTCGATACTTGCTAAGACTGATGCTATCGGTCACGGTTAGTGTTGCATTAGCGTCAATCGTCATGCTAACTTCACCATTCTGACCAGCAGAAAGGAAGAGAGTTCCCACTACGGATTCGCCACCGGTAACAGTAAGGGATGCCCCTTCACCACCTAATAGTAATTCACCACCATAGCTTACCGTGTCAATCGTAAGATTACCCAAGGTCACAGCCAGAGCTGCCGTATCTTCAAATGTAACATTTGTCAATTCGGCCGTTCCTCCAACTGTAACTGTAGCATTAGCAATAGTCGCACCAGTCAAGCTGCTGCTAGTCAGGCTACCATCTGTGATGGTACCACTCACTGTTGCATCATCAGAATTTGCAACAATGGTCATGCCTGTTGTAGACAAGCTGATGTCGTCACTAGCGTTGCTCATGGTGATATCACCAATCAAACTTGCAGCTTCACCAGACAAGCCCAGAGTGCCACCTTCTAGCGCAATCTTGCTTGCGCTGATAGCAGCTTGCAAAGTTACAGCACCTTCGCCCTCAAGGGTGAGGGAGGCTACCGCCACTTCGCTTACATCGTTTGCATCAATCGTGTACGAATCTTCAGCACTGGTCACAACAACAAGTCGGCTTGTGGCATCCCATGTACCTGCCTCACCAGCGGTATCGAGCCAAGCATCAGTTCCATTGAAGTACAGCACACCGGCTGTGTCCATGGCCACGGTGATGGTTCCGTTCGTGTTAGTCCAGATAACGTCTGTTCCATTAATATCAGTGATGGCATCTTCCAAAAGTGCCAGCAAAGCATCGGCATCGGTTACACCTGTGAAAATCACATAAGCATCACTCGTTTCTGTGTCAAAAAGGCTAATATCAAAGCCATCACCAAGTGTAATCGTACCCGTCACACCCGTGAGGTCAATACCTGCGGAGGTGGAGTTGTAGGTGATGGAGCCATCAAGCTCCAAGTCACCTGCACTCAAACTACCACCTTCTGCCGTGACGACAAGGTCATTTGTCAGTGATGTACCAGCAAGGCTAAGGGAACCACCGTTCATGGTAATTGTACCAGTAGAGGTAACACTTGCACCCAAGCTCAAGGTTGCACCTGTGGAGAGGGTAAGTGTAGCCGTATCATCCACGTTCAATGTTGTCGAGACCGTGACCGCGGAGCTCAGCTCAAGGCTAGCATCTTCGTCAACCGTCAGACCGCTGACGCTGGCACCACCAGCAATTTTAACAGTGCCTTCTCCCTGAATGTTAATGGTGCTTGTTTCTGCAGTGATTACACTTGCTAAGGTCAGGGTAAATCCATCGTCAGCCAAGAGCTTGACGATAGCACTGTCTGCAAAGCTCAAGGTGCTGCTAACTGTTGTATCTGTGGCATATGCCTTTAAGGTCGAGCCTGTGTTCATGATTACACTGTAGCTCGTAAGCGTGCTCGTATAGTCTGTATCGTCAGCTTGGTTACCCAGTTGCAAGACACCATCAACGGTCACTGTTAAGCCAGCTGTATCAACAGTCTGTGTAGCAGTCAGACCTTTAGCAAGCGTTAACACACCTGTGCTGCCTACGGTAATTGTACTAGCACCATCGACAAGCGAGATGGCAGCTTCGCTGTTAAAGTTACCATTGACGGTCAAGTTGCCTTCAAAGGTATCGGCACCAAAGGATAAGCTTTCTTTGACATTCACCGTAGCATATTGACCAACAGTCATATTACCTCTATCTGTACCTGAGTACACAGTGCCAATCTTCAAGCCATTCTCAAAATTGATGGTACCACCAGATCCATTTTCGGTATCACCCGTGATGGTCCACCTAGAACCACCGTAGATACCAATAGTCTCGTTAAAGTTAATCACAGAACCTTCAGCCAAACTATAGCTTATGTGATTACCTGTCGATTGGCTGTTTGTAATGGTGAGGGAGGCATTATCACCCAATGCAATGCTACCATTATTACCTGCAAGGGAAATGTTCGTAAATGTATTACCCGTACTATTGAAGGTAACTGTTGATACTGAAGAACCGATAGTCAGAGCACCAGTAGCAGTTACAGTTTCATTAAATGTTGTTGTACCTGAAGATGAGTTAACACTACTAACGTTGACGGCGCCATTAAATGTTGTTGTACCTGAAGATGAGTTAACACTACTAACGTTGACGGCGCCATTAAATGTTGTTGTACCGCCAGATGCGACAACGCTGGTAACGTTGACGGTACCACCATAAATAGCCGTACCACCCGAGCTTGTCACTGTAGTTGCTGTAACAGCATCTTTAAATGTTGCCGTGCCGTTGGAAACGGTAATGCTAGCAGCATTGACAGTGGAGGTGAATACCGTTGTGGTGTCACCAATAGAAATATCCCCTGTGGCAACCACAGCATCGGCAAAATTAATAATACCGCCAAGCAAGCTAATTGACCCTACATCAACAGTACTGTAAAAATCCAAAGTGCCATACTGCATTGTAATTGAGCCCGCAGTGACCGCACCATTAAAGTCATTATTAGCACTATGGTCGCCAGACGGGGTAACCATATTCAGCTCACCAGCAACTGTAACAGCACCATTGAATGTTGTAACAGCACTAACAAGACTCATTGAGTCTAAATCAAGGTCACCATTTACAGTCAAGGTACCATCAGCTGTTGAGAGGCTAGCGAATTCGTATTTACCATCGGCTAAAGCACCCAATGTCAATGTGCCAGCAGTAAGCACCACATTGCCCTCATAATCGGCAACAAGCGCACCGTAATCACCAAAATCGACATCAGCACCATTAAAGATAATGCTAGAAGTTGTGCTAGACTCAGAGCTCAATTTGGATGTACTAGACAAAGCATCATCGGTCAAGGTCAAGGAGCTTTCTCCGAGGATGATGATATCTGCACAATCGAGGGTGTAATCGCCACCAGTCAAACTGACGTTGATGCCAGAACCATCATCAGTGGTGCGAATGGTGACACTGTCAGCCTCTACAATACCGCCCAATATGGCGGAAGCATCAGCTGTTGTAAAGATGACATCCTTATCATTGACATAGTCCATGGCTGTACCCTCAGCATTAACAAAGCCAGAACCCTCGACAACCCATGTTAAAGAACCACCGGTGCAGTAATAAGTATCCAAGGAGGCAGTGTAGCTCAAGGAACCATCGCTGTTGAATTGCAGATTAGCCAAAGTTGAGTCAATACCGACAAGGTTTGTACTAACGTCAAGGCTAGACAAATCAACAGCATTGCCAGAGATGAGTTGCAGCGTGTAAGTGCCGCTAGTAGTATCAAGCACCCAATCAGTCGAAGCTACATCTGTAATGTTAAAGATAACAGATGAATCAAGCGTCATCGTACCATTATTGATGATTTGAGAGGCTTTGCTCAAATCAATCGTTCCACCAGTCAAAGCCAAACTTTGTTCTGCGCCAACAGTCAAGGTACCATCAACACCCAAGCTGAGTGTACCAGTATTGGTGATCGTGGCTGATGTTGCCGTAAAGGTGACTGCGCCATTCAAATTCATGGTGCCTGCATTTACGATGCTACCATTAAAGGTTACAGTAGAGAATTCTACCGTACCAGTGCCTTCTGCTTTGATATCAGCAGCAACGTCACCCTTCACAATCAGGGTGTCACCCGTCTTGGCAAGGAAGTTCACAGTTGCGTTTTCCCCATAGATAAAGCTGTGGTAGGTGGTCACAACACCACCTGTACCTGTCAGTGTGGCACCATCCTTAAGGGTAATGTTAGCCTCCGAAGCGTAGTCGCTTGTGTCACCATCATCTTGGTTGCCAAGCGCCAATGTAGCACCTGACTGAATTTCGATTTCGAGGTTAGATGCAGCACTTGTCGTTGCAATCGTACCACGGTTCATTTGGTAAGTACCACCACTGTAGACGGTGATGGTAGCACCATCAGCTGTAGAAATAATAGCCGAGTTGGTAATAAAGGTACCGTAAACGGCGATACTATTATCATAAGTTGTATTTGGGTCAAACCAGAAGGATGGGTAGTAGCCACCGCTTGCAACATCATTCGTCCCCGTGATTTCAAATGTTGTGTTGGCTTCTACAGTTGTCGCAGTGCCATCCGTAGTTGAACCGGAAACACCACCATAGAAAGCACTTACTTTATAAGTACCACCACCAGTGATAAGAAAATCACCACCGTTGAGATAAAGGAAGGAGTTATCGGAAACAATGACCCCTTCGCCAACGGATACGGTATAATTACTAAAGGCTGGCCTTAAAGCTTCAGTACCAGATGGTGCCGTTTTCGCACCGCCATAGATGCTCAGGGTGACATCACCAGACACGCCATCCATCTTTTCAACCTTCAAAACAGCATTGGTCTGACTTAAGGAAATGGATTCTACGAAGCTATCAGCACCCAAGGTAATGGTACCAGCCTCTTCCGCAGATGTTGCTGTAGCAATGGTCAGGGAATCGCTATCCAAGTCAAAGCCTTGCTCAAATGTCAGGTTGACCCCCTTATTCAAAGTAATATTAGACGTATTGGCATCGCCAATGGCAGCGGTGTAAGTAAGGCTACCCGCAGTAACGTTTACGGTACCCTTGTTGCTAGCATCGGCCATTGTCACGCTACCACCAGTAATATTCAAGGCATCTGTTGCAACACCAGTAAGATTGGTGGATCCACCACTGACGTTAACCACATCTGACGTGACATTTGTGAAGGAGGATGTACCTGCACTGATATTCAGCTCCGTGGTCGTCAGCGTAGCACCAATTGTCGTTTCGCCCGTCGCATCAATCGTTGTGGAACCCACATTCACGATTGTTGCTCCTGCGCCAGAATCGATAATGCTGCTATTCCCCGTACCGGTGATAATCAAGCTTGCAATCGATGCATCTACATCCAAAGTAATCACGCCGCCCCCATTTTCTCCGATGACAACGGCATCACCATCGTTAAATGACTCACCGCCCCAGGTTGTTGCTACTGACCAAGTGCCACCGCCCGCTATGCTAGTCACCGTCTTTGGGGCTTCACCACTAATGGTTAACTTAATACTTGTACCATCAATGACAAACGCAGCCGTTTGCCCTGCAGTAATACCTGCAACAGTAATAGGATTATCACTATCATTCAAGAATGCAAGCAAATCGTCCGTGCTAGCATTACCCAAATCAGTGATAATATAATAATCGCCATTGGAAACAAGCGTGCCTAAATCGACAGAAAATCCTTCAGCAAGGCTCAACTCAGCGCCAGCAACGCTAAGGCTACCAAAGGAAGAAGCATTATAAGTCAAGCTACCGCTCAAGGTCAAGGTTGCAGTACCATCTGCTGCCACGGATTGAATCTTAGCACCACCAGAACCGATGGTAATAGCGTTAGCTATGCTAGCGCCCGACATCACTTTTAAGGTACCATTATCAATACTGATGGCACCTGTACCGATAGTCTTGGAAAAATCAACCAAGTCATTAACACTCATATCCACTGTAGCACCAGTGCTAATCACCCAATCATTGGTAGTTGTTGCAAACTGAGCATCAGTAATCGTCGTTGTATTATAAACAAAAATACCAGCGCCCGTCACGGTAACGGTTCGATCCCCTTCACCATAGTTTTGGAAAGCTTGACCAGACATGGTAAAGGTTTTATCAGCGGCGACAAAGATATCAACATCTGCAGCCAAGTAAACATGACAAGATGCACCCTGACTTGTGGTATTACTAAAGGTAAAGTCTTCATAGATTTCAAAGCGTGCATTAGAATTTGGGTCTGTCGTATCATCACCATACAAATAAACATTGCGAGTGCTACTAATCGCGGCACCTAATGCAGCAGTCGTGAGGCTATAGCCAGTTGCCCCAGACATCACAGTCAAGCCTGCAAAGGCAAAATCAGAAGCATCGTAATATATCGTTTTACTACCAGTCCCCAAGTCCCGGCCTGTAGCCGTTTTATAATCAGAGGCATTGGCAAAGACAAGCCTGTTATTTTCTGTAGAGCTAGGTGTTGCTGCATACCAGTCAGCCTGAACCGCGGTGTACGATGGCGATACTTCGGCTTCACCCTTAGCAGCATAAAGTGCGCCAGCTGCACCCGAACCTAAGAAATTACCATTTGTCATGTACAATGCAATGTAGTAATCCGTATTAGATGCCTGGGCTTGCGGGGCGAGGAGGGAATAGGTGATGGCGCCAGCGATAAGGGTACCCGTTGAAAGAGTTGCCGCTACGGGACTTATGACTGACAAGCAGGCAAGTAAGGCAGCACGGAGTGATTTAGGCAGGTGTAATTTCATGGTAGTTTGAATAGTAATATCAAGTCATCAGAGCAGAAGGATACCAAAGAGTGACTCACGATAATAATCTGTTTTTACCACAAGCCTGCCGTGGGCACAAGCTCAAAAAGCTAGATTTTGTTACTTTTTAACAAGCCTCTATCAAATAAAACACGGCTGCCCCTAATAGGCAACCGTGTCTATTGATAAGCTGGTGTTTATTACTTAGAAGCTGAAGCGGTAACCTACCGTGCCGCTGAAGCTGGTCATGCCGCTGCGAATATCACAGCTGGCATCCACAAAGATGGCACCTACGTCTTCGGTGACAGGGATGGTGATTCCTACCCCGAGTTCAAGACCGATGGCACCGACATCAGCACCCTTGACCGTTTCGGTCAGACCGGTGTTGCCAGTCAAGGTGACGTCGGCTTCGCTGCTGCGTTCACCTGCATCGGCCTTGAGCATCACGCGAGCCGCGAAGACCGAGGCGCGGTTGTAGATGTCTTCACCCACGATGCTTTCCAGCACAGCACCGACACCGAAAGTGACGTAGGTGTTCTTTTGGTCGCCCACAATCAGGGAGGCATCACTACCTGTTTCCGTGTAGCCGTCGACTGTGCTGTTGACCATGGATACGCTGAATACAGGTTGGATGCAGGTACTTGCGTCTTCCGTCACGGCGTAGATGTAACCTACTTCGTACATCAGGGCAAGGGCGTTACCGCTGGTATCACCCTTGCTGGTGTAGTAGGCATCAGTACCACGAACCGTACGGTCGAGTGTGGCATCCAACATACCGTAGCTGGCGACGAAGCTGTGGTTCCAACGTCCCTTGTTCGCGCGGGCATAGACCGATGCGTACATGGTGTCGAAGTCACCCTTCGCGGTGTCGGCTCCATCGCTGTCCAAGTCACCCATGAGGGCGGTGAAGGAAGCACCGATGCTCCAGGCGTCGTTCAAGTCTGCCTCAATGCCGACGGCACCACCTGTGTTGCTCAGGGTGTGACCCGCATAGGTGCTGTCGGAGCTCAGCTTGCTGCTGGAACCTTCGGCGGCAATCCATGCGTTGTAGTAGGGCATGTCTTGGTTGACCACCGTTGGGTCAACACCCATGCTGCGGGTGCGGTTGCGGGTGGTGCGCAGTTGGCGTTCGACATCGGCCATCATGGCGGAACCAAGGGAGGTCGTTGTCGCACCAGCCACGGCCGCAGCAAGGGTGTCGGCAGCACGTGTCGCGCCCTTGGACATGTAGCTGTTCAAGTCGGAGTAGATATCCATCAAATCCCCCTTGTCTTCGACTACTAGGCTGGTCGCACCAATCGTTATCGTTGGTGTCGCTGCGGCAATCAAGTCAGCCAAGTCGGTGGCAGCAAGTGCCTTGCTCGCCAAATTGAGACCGGCTTTACCGTTTTCCGTCAGCCCCATGGCGTTGTAAGCGCTGTCATTGCGTGTTGCGACAACGTGACCGTCGACGACGCTAGCACCCTTGAAGAAGCTGCCCAGTACGCCTGTCAGTTCGATGCTAGAACTGCCATCCATCACCACATCTTCACCCAAGTTAAACAGGGTGTAGACACCGTTGCTGTCACTGAGGGAAACATCATCCAAGCCACCATCCAAACCGATGGCGATGGTGGAGTTGCTGAAGCTGAGTGTTCCTTCGTATTCCATGACATTGAAGAGCGCGGTGGTGGAGCCCAACATGCCGCTGGTGACATCCAGACTCACCGTGCTATCAGTGATGCTGGAGCTGCTGACCAAGTTCGTGGTCTTATCCAATGTACCAAAATCAATTTCAGAAGCTTGGCTGGCGGTAATGGACCCGAGGGTAGCACCTGCGGCATGGCTCAGATTGACCTTGCTATCACTGGTGATGAGGCTTAAGCCCGAGGCCTTGCTCATGTCCACGCTTGCGCTGGCACCATGGCTCATGCTGATGGTCGCATCGGTGAATGTACCCAGCAATTCGGACTCACCTTGGCTCAAGCTCAGCTTGCCTGTGAGGCTGGATTCGGCATCCATCGTCAGGGAATTGATGGAGAGCTTACCACCATCCTTCACCGTGAGATTGGAATCGCGCAGTGTCAAGCTATCCATGCTCAGGGAACCCGTGGTGGTAGCGGTCGAGCCATCATCCAAGGTGATGGAGGATTGAACGCTTTCCACATTGATGTTCACCCCATCGGCCATGATCTTACCCACCGATGTCACCTTGTCGTTGACCAAGTTGAGGGTATCGGCACTGCCATCACCCACAAGGCTCAGGATGTAGTCACCCGTGCTAGCTGCATTGCTGAGGTTGTTCAGGCTCAGCTCATCCGCGCTGACCTTGTCAAAGTCGATTTCGGTTCCCGACGCGCCTTCGCCAATCAAAACGTTGGAGAGTCCTGCGACGACAGCGGCATCCAGATTACCCGAAGCATCGTAGATATCGCCCTTCACCAGCCCCGCGGCCGACTCGGCTTCGCTATCACCGATGGTCCATGTGTAACCCGTGGAATCGGCGATGACAAGGACGATGTCCCCAGCTTCCGTTGTTGCTTGGAAGACATCCTTGTCCTCATCGACAAACAAATTGGTGATGGCTGTTTTCGTCAAATCGCTGTAATCGAAATCCAGCCAGCTGATGTCATTGCTCGTGTTTTCGATGAGGTAGTAATGGCCATTGGCGACACCACTTGTCAGCACGGTGCTCAAATCGAGCTCAATATTGCTGTTTGATACGATTTCATCCGCGCTCAAGAGGTAATCCGCCCCCGCATCTGGAACAATGATGAGGGAATTGGCCGCTGTCGTCGTCAGTCCCGCATTCGGATTGCTTACCGAAAGGGAGTTAAAGCTAATCTTTGTCAGCCCTTTCAGTAAGGATGCCGTAAACTTATTACCCACCGTCAATTCACTTGTTGTCACAGCACCCGCTGCAACACCATAGCTATCGGCCATGATGCTTTCCGCTTGCAAGGTACCCTTATTGACGAAGCCCGTATCACCATCAGCAAAGATGAAGGTGGAGCCCGAGGCAATGGCCAAGTTTGCACCGCTTTCAATGTTCAAGTTCTTGCTATTGACTTGGTCGCCTGTACCGCCACCCAAGCTCGCACTGGCACCCGATGACACAATCAATTGACCCTTGCCATCAAATGAGCCAATCACAACATTGCTAGAGTCTTTTGCGATGCTCGTTATACTTCCCTCGGCACTGCTCAAGTCGGCAATGCTGGAGTTGCTACCAAAGCTCAAGCTGGACTTATTCAGCAGGCTTGTGCCTTCTGCTGCCACCAAGGCACCCGTCACGATTGTCGTTCCATGATTGGTGAAGCGGCTTGCCGACTGGTTTTCACCCTTCGTCAGGCTTAAGCTGGCCGCTTCCAGCGTGCCACCTTGTGCTACCGACAACTCCGCAGCATGCGTAGATGAGGCAGAGCCTACGATAACGGCGTCTGATGTCATCTCATTGCCTAAGCTCATGGAGCCTTGGGTAATGGCAAGCTCCTTGGTCTTCACCTCATCGCCCGACATCTGATAAGCTTTACCACTGGTATCATCAATGTACAAGGTCGCAACATCCAGATTTTTGTTAACGTCAATTTGGGCATCACCATCACCTGTAAATTTGATGACGGCGCTACCATCATTATTACCGACATGATTTGACAGATCGCCATCACCGCTATTATAGTCATCACCCAATAAGGAGTAAGTAATAACAACATTCGTAGCATCGACAGAAATGCTCATCGTCTTATTATCACCCATGTCATAAATCGCACTATCACCATTGAGGCTTAGCGTTAATTCGCCCAAATCAACATCCGTGCTAATCAACTCATATTGGGCGCCATTACGCAGATTCAAGCCAGTCAGATAGCTATCATCAATAGTGACATTCAAGGTATTGATATTGCCCAAGCCCAAGCTTGTCACATCGATGGCAGAAGTCTTCATCTGATAATCCACGGTCAGCGACAAGGCGGTGGCTGTTGAGTTGGTCAAGTTCAAGTTACCCGCGGTCAAGGCGCCGCCAAGGGTCAGTGTGGCACCACCCATGCTTACATCGCCCGTCACAGCGAGTGCGGCATTGGTCGTGATGTCACCACCGACGCTCAAGCCCCCTGTGATGGAGCTAGCAGATGCGGTAGCCCCCTCTGCGGTCTTCATGACAAGGCTGGCATTACTCAGGCTCAAATCACCTGCAATAGCCAAGCCACCCACAGCGACATCATCCGCACCGGTGACAACAAGAGCTGAACCAAGGTCTAACACACCTGAAACGCTCAGGGCTGTCACCGTACTCAAGCTATCAGCAGTCAAATCACCTGTAGCGCTGACAGCACCCGTCACGACGATGTCGCCGAAGCTGCCAGAGGCGCCCAAGTTCAAGGACTTGGCGGTTAAATCGCCGCCAGATTCGGTGCCCGATTGCAATTCCAAGTCATATCCCGCCATGGAAATGGCACCGGAGTTGGTGAATTGTCCCGAAACGACCAAGGCAGCATCAGCAGAACCATTGATTGTCAAGTCACCTGCCCCGTTGCTCAAGCTGCTGTAGGCCAAGGCTGTTGTGTCCAAGGAGCCTACGGTCAAGCCCGCATCACCGACGCTCAAGGCTGTCGCCTTCAGGCTGCCAGCGATGGTACCGCCCTCGGTGAGGGTAAGGCTTCCTGTCGCCCCCGTTGTGACAACATTACCTGTTGCATGCAAGCTGGTGAAGCTATTCGTGACGCCTTGCAATTCAACATTACCAGCATACAAGCTACCACCTGTTTCGACTGATGACCAGAATTCTGCATCGGAGTAGCCCGATTCATCTGCATTGTAAACGTAAACCGTTCCATTATTGACAAATCCACTTGTACCAACCGTCATGTCGCCATGCAGCTTGTATATTGAATCCCTACCGACGGTCAGGGATTTGAGTCCTGATTTATTCGTTCCTACCGACACGGTCGCATAATCACGGATGACCAGTGTTCCATCGCCCATGTTGCCACCGATGATGGTGCCATCGCCAAAGCTCATATCAGCCGTTCCCGTGCTCAAGTCACCCGTCAGGACAAGTGCACCAAAGACGTGGTCGGTACCCGGGGAGGTCGAGAGCGTCAGGGAACCTGCGGTCACATCACCTCCATTGCTCGTTGCGCTTTTCAGCGTCAAGCTATTGTCGCCCAAATTGATTGAGCCAGAGTTATCAAGGACACCTTTGACGGTCAAGGAAGCGTTGCTGCTCAAGCTACCCGCATTCGTCAAATCATTGATGATGGTCGTTGCCGACTGTGCTTGCAAAGTCAAGCTGGCGTTGGCACCAATCGTGACATTTGCAGTCGCGGCAAAGCTGAGAGCCGTAGTGCTAAATGTAGCAAAGGCACCATCGCTCAGGCTCAAGGCGCCCGCGACCGCAACACTGCCACCTGCAAAGCTGTAGGCACCGCTTTCTACCGTCAACTGATTCACTTCGACACCTGTGGGATCAACGGTCACAGTACCTGCAGGGCTGCCATCAAAGATAACAGACATGCCATTGATGAAGGTGCTATCATCATCCCAGCCCGTGCCATTCGAAGACCAAGTACCATTGACACCACCGTTCCAAGTAAGCTCGGGGGCTTGAATTTGATTGGTGAGAATCAGCTTGCCGTTTTCATCGAGATAGATGTAGCTATCCAAGCCCAGGCTACCGTCCGAAAGGGTGATATACTGGCCAGCACTCATGAGTTTATCAATCGTAAAGCCATCCAAAGAGTCAATACCTGACAAGAGGGTGATGGTGTAGCTATCCGCCAAGGCATAATCCAGATTCAACGCAAAACCGTCGCCAAAGGCAAGTGTCGTTGCCCCCGTGATAGCCAAGCTAGAGGAATCATTGGCAAAGTTGATGACACCATTGAGGGTCAAGGATGCCGCGCTGCTCACCAGCGTGCTCGCCGCTTGGACGTTCAGCAGAAGGCTGCCAGCTTCCGTTGTTGTTTGGATGCTACCGCCATTGAGGGCGATTCCCCCTGTAAAGGTATTGTCTGTCTTGTGCGTGTAAGTTACACCTGTGCCAACAGTCAGACCGCCAGCACCGATAATGGATGTTCCCTCCGCTTGCGTGAAGCCCTTACCTAAGACATAGGAAATGCCTTCGGCAATGGTCAAGGAACCAGCTTGCAAATCGACAGCCCCTGTACCCAGCGCATTGGCATGACCGATAGTCAGCTTGGCTCCGTTGATGGTGGTGCCACCGCTGTAAGTGTTATCACCGCTCAAGCTGGCTTCACCAGCCGTAAAGCTTAAGGAGCCTGCCCCTGTAATGCTACCCGCATTTTGGGTCAAGCCATTGCTGATCGCTAAGGTGATTCCTTCGGCAATGTCCAGACTGCCGCCGTCAATTGTCACACTCGCGGTGCCCAAAGCCTCGGCATTCTGCACTTGCAAGGTACCCTTGACCAGTTCGAAGGCACCCGAGAAGCTACTATTGGAACGATTGATGGTGATGATATTGTCCGTATTGATTTCAACCGTACCATAGCCCTCGGCAGAGCTGTAGAAGCC
Source organism: Akkermansia sp. (assembly GCA_044433085.1). Classification (GTDB taxonomy): domain Bacteria; phylum Verrucomicrobiota; class Verrucomicrobiia; order Verrucomicrobiales; family Akkermansiaceae; genus Akkermansia. The sequence continues at coordinate 3,987 of JAWXTZ010000016.1, read as the reverse complement.
ACAGATTTTATCTGCGCCTTCCCCTGAGGTCTTCACATCAAAGGTCAAGTCGTTACCTGCGATGAGCAAGCGGGCGTCGGCGTCTTCGAAGGTATAGCTGGAGTTCCAATAAGCGTCATCAATCAAACGCAGCGTTGCATTGTGAATATGAAGCCCCGTATAGCTGTTATTGGAGGCACTCATCGAACTTTGAGCGGCTGAGAGGGTGAAGGTGTAATGCTCGCTACCTTCAAGGCTATCATCTTGAGCAGAATCTAAAATCATCCCGCCAACCTGTGTTCCACTGCAAGTCAGCAAACCATCCCACTGACAGTCACCGCTCAGCAAGAGGTCGATATCGATGTGTCGATAACCACCAATGATACTGGCAAGGCTGATATTGCCCGAGCCCGAGAGCGAGGACATCTTGAGACTTTGACTACCCTCCGCGAGATTATGACCAAAAGAGACATTGCCGTTCAGGACAAGATCAAAGCGGTCAGAGTCTGGCACATCCGCGGTCGCTCGACTCGTCATGATGATGAGCCCCGAGGACTCTGCCCCCACCGTAATCACACCCGAGTAGCCAATGGGGTTCACAATTGTTTTACCCGTACCCGTGTAAGTGAGATTGCCCGTACCCGCCAAAGTATGCTGGTTGGTGCTATCACCCGCGGTCGCAGCTAGATTGAGCGTGGAACCCGATGCAAGATTGATTGTTGCCGCACCATCACCATAATCGCTGATGATCGCGCTCGTGTTATCCATCACATCCAAAAGCAGGGTACCGATAATGTCGTTATCGACAATCAACTCGCTGCTGCTATTAAAGACCAGCTTACCCCCATCAAGGGTGATGGCACCTGTGCCCAAGGCTTCGCTATTGCCCATGACGACAGAACCTGCGTTGATGAGCGTTCCACCACTATAGCTATTGGCATTGTTGATGGTCAGGCTACCCTCACCCAGTTTTACCAAGGTGACCGCACCCGTAATACTACCTGTGCCTTCAAAAATCCAATTACCACCTGCCAAAACTTGCAAGGCGCTAGGGCTAACCTCGCCTTGAATGGTCACAGTGCCGCCAGTCGCATCATCTAAGGAACCAATGCTGACACCCTTACCATTGGTAAAGGCACCGCCATCATCCCAAGAGCCCTGAGTTCCATCATTTACCCAAGTAATATCACCACTTGCGTGAATCAACATGTCACTGGGGACTACAGCATTAAGCACAAGCTTACCATCAACAATTACTAATTCATAGTCGATAGCATCGCCCTCAAAACTCAAGGTAAAATCGTCAATTGATACACCTAAGTCAGCCCAAGTATTTTCTGCAATATCAATCAAGGTGTAGGAGGAGCCGATGACCCACGCACCTGCATTACTGACATTCAGGGTGATAGTGGCATTATCACTCATGTTGCTAATTGCCAAGGAATCAAGGGACAAGGCGGCATCGTTTACATTCAGCACATTCAGGTTGAGAGTCACGCCATCATTAAGCGTCATCAAGCCACTGACACTCGATACACCCAAGGTGCTGCCCGCATTCATCACAAAGCTGCCCGCTGCATCTACCGTGACAGAGGTACCTGTGATGGATGATCCAGATGCCATCACCAAGTTAGCGTTTGCCGCAACAGTCACCGCGTTGACGACAGTCATGGCGCTGCTGACGGTATAGGTGGATGATGGGTCTTCGCCATCGACCGCGGCGGCCGCATTGAAATTGACATTACTGGCGCTAATGCTGCTATTCTTCACGGTCGAATTACCCGACACCGTGTAGAAAACATCACGTATATCCGACTGAACAATGGCACCAGTGCCAGAAATAGCATCGCGTGCAGAGCCGATGAAACAGAGCTTCACCCCATTAGGAGTCAAGATGATATCACCAGAGAACTGACTCATATCACCCGAAAAATTATAAGTTTGATTCACTCCATCACTATTTCCATCCCAAGAGGTAAAGACAAAATTGCCAGTGTAGCCCGCTTCCTTAGCCGCCGCAAGAATGGCTTCTTCATAGGCCGCACCAGAACCTTCAATATTTGTGATACTGTAATAAGCCTTCAACTCTTCTATCGTTGCATCACGGAAGGTGGAGTTAAAGAAATACTCTTTCCCCGAACTACCATTTGTCACATTTAAGCGATAAATGACAAATTCCCCCGCATCGCAGGTACGATCTCCGTCCCAAGTCAAGGAACCAGAGGCAAGGTCAACGAAAAGAGTATCTCTCTCCGTCGCTGTCAAAAATTGGTTGGCATTATCATTTGTGCCACCACTGTAACTAGAGGTGAGCACCAAGTCCCTCGCAACAAGCGTGTAATCAAGCTTGATTGAGTCATCATCCAAAATCCATTCACCACCAGAAATAACAACATCAGTCTTCAAGGCATTAAGGAATGTTTCATCAACACTACCAGTAAAGAGGGTGTAAGTGCCTTCGGCATCAAGAAGTGCCTCCAGATTAAGCTCAAAATTTGTACCCAGCAGAACCGAAGTATCTGGCATGATATTCACCAGTTCAACGCAGTAATCACCGGCAAAGGTAATCGTGCTGTCCAGTTTCAGAACACCATCTTCACTCCAAGACCCAATCTTGCAATTATCTGCCGAAATGGTGAGGTCTGGCACAACGGTCCCCCCAGAAATAAAGCTACCACCTTGTAAATCAAAAGAGGCATCAATGACCGTGCAAGAATCAATCGTCTTCACGCTGGCACCAGCGGCAATCACGATATTTGAGCCCGTAATCGTTGCAGCCGAGAAAACGGTATCACCCGTCACACCAGCAGTGGCGGAGATGCTACCTGTCATCGTGCTATTAGCACCGCTCATGGTCAAGGCACCTACGTTGATGCTACCTTCAGCAATCTTCAAGCTACCTTGTATCGCTACAGACTCCTTAAAATACAAGGTATCCGTACCTTCCTTCACCACCACATCACTAGCAGAAGTATCGCTAACCGCACCATATATATTAAAAAGGGAACCAGTCGAAAGCGCAGATAAGGTCGTGTAGCCGCTCAGGGTGAAATCAGCATTGACCGAGCTATTGGTGGCGCTAAAATCCGCAGTTGATTCCGCATCGGCACCACCCTTCAAGTAAATCATTCTCTCCATTCCTGCCACGGCAGGAATACTGTTAATGTTCATGGTGAATCCAGCACCGGCATTAACAGTCAGCGTTGAGAAATCACAGGAGGCCTCCACCCCCGTCATGTTACCACTATTGACAATCAAGTGACCTGTGTAGCCTTCGACAAGCGCTGTGCTTGTCGAATCCGTCACACAATTGATTTGCAAGGTGGAGGACTCACCAGCAAAAGTCATGCCAGAACCGATAGCATCACTGTCGATGGCAAAGCTAGCATTTGCACCAATCGTGACAGACGTTTCCTCCAACACAAAGGCAGTTTCTGCATTATCAAGGGTGACTGTTAAACCATCAGCAATCGCCATGGAGGCCAAGTCCACCGTGCTACCCAAAGTTAAATCGGTATTAGCACCAATGCTTAAAACCACATCAGTAGCTTCGCCAGTCGATGTAGAATCACCGAGGGATAATGTGTTACCATCCACATTAACTAAGATTGTTGCATCACCACCAATAGTATAGGACATTTCTTCCGCTTGGGCTGCATGCCCAAGCAAAGTAAAAGCAACGAGACCCGCTGTGACGGAAGCTGTGGAGAGTGTTGCGACAGGTGTTAAAAGAGACACACAGGCTAAAAGCGCTGCACGGAGAGATTTAGGCAAATGAAGTTTCATAGCTTTAGTTTAGTGAAGATAGTACCCCCAAACAGGTAGAGGGGAAGATACCTTATAGATATAGCACAAGAACACCAGCCTAGACAAGCCAAAAGAAGCCTATTTTTTGGCACTCCGTCAGATGTGTCGCGTCATTTATTGCATCCTAAAGCAGCAATTGTTGGAGGAATGGCTCGTAGAGCCTTTTCCTCCAACAATTGATACGTGCTCGAACCGCATGCA
>JAWXTZ010000015.1:0-28748 GCA_044433085.1 Akkermansia sp. | reverse complement strand
AAGATGTTTTCAGGGAAATGTTCATCATCATTAGATGGACGTTTTACCTTTCATTCTAGAACAGCTTAACTGAAATAGAAAGAAATTATTCAGCTGTCGCATTTAATGTTGCAATTCACACCTAGCGGAACGAAAATCGTTAGGTTCCCCCTGTGCTGCGGCTTAGTTGGGGGTGGGTTTTTCCTCCAAGTATTCAAGTCCGAGCAAGCAGATGTCGTCACTTGGGTTCAAGCCATCGAGGAAGATATTCATGCCTTCAATGCTGCTTTCGAGCATGTCGGAGATGTCGGTAATCTTTTTGCTGTTGAGGTGCTCCATGACGCGCAGGGAGCCGAGTTCATCGCCATTTTCACGGGCGGCCTCGGTCAATCCATCGGTGAAGAGCATGATTTTCATACCGGCGCTGAGTTTGATTTCGCTTTCCCTGAAGTGGAGGTTGCTGCGCAGCCCAAGGGCGGGGCTTCGGGGGATGGCTGGTTGGAAGGCCTTGCCGTTCTCATCAATGAGGATGGGGGCAGGGTGTCCTGCGCCAGAGAGGGTTAAGCGTCCATTTTGCAGGTCGAGGTAGACGTAGCAAGCGGTGGAAAACATGTTGATTTTCGACTGCTTAAAAAGTTTGCAGAGCTTTTGATTGAGCGAGGAGAGGAGTAGGGCGGGTGTGTCGGCTAGGCTGGAGACTTGCCCCATGATGCCCCGTAGCATGGATGCTATCAGGGCTGCGCTGATATCATGCCCCATGACGTCACAGATGATGATGCCAACCCCTGATTCCCCAACGGGGAAGACCTCGAAACAGTCCCCCGCAACACCTGATGATGAGAGGAATCTGTGCTGGAAGTTGGCTGTTCTGGCGGTGCCATCGTCGCACTGGTGGTGGCGCGAGGCAATGCTGGTGGGCAGTAGTGCCTGTTGAATATCGCGTGCAAGTCGCAGTTCATCCTCCAAGGCCTTGCGTCGTTCTTCAACCGCAAGAGCGAGTCGTTGCGCCTCTTGCTGAGCTTCGACAAGTTTGGTGACATCGCTAGAGATGCCGACGATTCCCTCTGTCTCTCCATTGGTGCCGATGAGGGGGAATTTTGAAATTTGGCTCCATGTGACACCGTGCCCGCTTTCGTTTCGCCATGTCTCCTTGTGTAGACGTGAGGTGATGGGGCGTCCTGTTTCCATGACTTCCAGCTCTTCGCGTCGGGCGATGTCGCTCATGCTCTTGTCAAAGAAGTGTCGGTCGGTGCGTCCAATGAGGTCGGATGGCGTGGTGACACCCATCTTTCTGGCCGTGGCATCGTTGGCCATGATGAAGCGTGAGTCACGGTTTTTAAAATAGATGTTATCCGGAAGGTGATTGATGAGCTTACGGAAGCGATCGCGCGCGCCCATGGCGTGCAAGTCAGTCATCTTGCGGCGGGTGATATCTACCCAAAGACCGATGAGTCGCACGGGTCTGTTTTCTGCATCGCGGTCGATGAGCCCGTTGATGCGAACCCACTTCCACCCCTTGGCGCGCATGTTGAGGATGCGCAGCTCGATGCGCATGGGTGTGGTGGATTGGATTGCCGTTGCCGAGCGGTCAATGTAACGCTTGACGGTCGATTCAAAAAATTGACGGTCATCGGGGTGGATGGTTTTTTCCGCCTCGGTAAAGATGTTGGGTGCAATGCCGTGGAAGGGTAATCCCATCATGCGGAGGCATTGCTCGGTATAATAAATCTTGTCGGTGTTGAGCAGCCAACAAAAAACACCTTCTTCCCCCGCGCGCAGGGCAAGACGGACCATTTCCCAATTAAAGACACCGGGGGCTGGTTGAGAAAAGGAATTGATAGGCATTTGCTACTATTTTTAAACCTTATTTAAGCGGAGTGCAAGCAAAATAATGATACCTGAAAGTTTTTTTTCGATTATGTTGGTCATTTTTTTTAAATGCCCTGCATTTATCTTGACAAAGCGCGCGGAGAGGTGTAGTTTCAAAGGGATTTTTCTCTATTATTAAGATTATGAGTACGAAGCATTTTTTGATGAAACCCGCTCTGCGCACCATGATGACCATGGGTGCTTTAGCCATGAGCTCCTGCATGCTTGTGGGGCCTGATTATGAAGAGCACGATATGGCTGTTCCCGCCGAGTTCCGCGGTGCGCCCAGCAACCAAGACTCCATTGCGGATTTACCATGGTGGAAGGTGCTCAAGGATGATAATATGCGTACCCTCTTGGTGGAGACCTATGCCAATAACCGCGATTTACGCACCAGCTTGATCAATGTTTCCACCGCAGCTCGTTACGTCGATATCGCCATTGCCCCAATCTTCCCTTGGATGGGTTATAGTGCTGGGATGTCACGTGGGCAAAACCAAGGTGGTGGAGCCGTTGCTGCAACAGGCGGCTCGCTGGCGACACCTGCAACAGCAGGCATGACCGCATCTTGGGAAATTGACTTCTGGGGCAAGACGGCACGTTCCGTCGAAGCGGCTGAGGCTGAATTTGTCGGCACGCTGCACACGACACGCGCCTTGCAGCTGTCACTGCTTCGCCAAGTTTCAACAGGCTACTTGCAACTCTTGATGCTTGATGAGCAACTTCGCATCACCAAGGAGTCCGTCGTCTCCTACAGCGAATCGCTGAAACTCTTTGAAGTGCAACTCGAAGGTGGCACGGGTAATACCTTGCAGGTCGAATCTGCCCGCGCGGCTCTTGCAGCTGCCGAAGCTCAAATCCCTGATTTGGAATCCCAAATTGCTTCCTTGGAAAACACACTCTGCGTGCTCGCAGGTCGCATGCCTGGCAAGATTGCACGCAGTGGCACTTTGTCAAGTTATGCTGGTGCGTCCAAGGTTCCCGCTGGTATTCCTGCCAACATCTTGGCGCATCGCCCCGATGTCTTGGCGGCGGAATCGGGTATGCGTGCAGCCAATGCCAAGGTGGGCGTGGCTATCGCCAACTACTTCCCCACCATCAGTTTGACAAGCTCCGTCGGTGGTGCCTCCTATGACTTGGGCAATACCGTTGGTCGCAAGATGAGCTGGGGTGTTGGGGCATCCTTGACTGGTCCGCTCTTCCAAGCTGGTAAGTTGAAGGCGGCAGAAGAAATTGCACGCGATGAATTCTTGGCCTCCATCACCAAGTACGAGCAAACCGTCCTCACCGCGATGGGCGAGGTCTCCACCACGCTGATTTCTCGTGACAAGCTCGCAACCATCATCGAGCGTCAAGAAGCCGCTGTCAAGGCCTACCGCATCTCGGTTGAAGCCTCGATGTCTCGCTACCAAAATGGTCTTTCCAGCTACTATGAAGTGCTGACGGCTCAACAGAACCTGTTCCCAGCAGAAAAGCAGTTAGCCGCTTATCGTTACCAATATGCAGCAACCATCCCAAGTTTGTACTCCCAATTGGGTGGCGGATGGAAGCAAAGCATCATCGAGCTTCATTCCTCCGCTTCCGCTGCGAAGCAAGACTGATGAGTTGAATTTCCTACAAGCCGCCATTTCACCTTGTTGAGTGGCGGCTTTTTTGATACTTTTTTGATGCTTTGCAAATAAAACTTGACCTTCGGTCCATCTATCGGTAAAATTTGTGCAGATGAACTCCCCTAGTCATTTGAATTACAGCCCCGCAAAGCAAGGACAATCCTGGCTTTGGCTTAGCTATTATTCAATCAACTAACTAGGAAGCTCCTCGTATGTCGCACGAGATGACATGTTTTTTTCATTTGAAAACGCTTTGGCTTCCAAGGGATAGCCAAAGCGTTTTTTCTTTTTCTCCACCACCAAAAACTTTACAAAACCAGATACCATGAACATCACCCTCCAGCAACGTTGCCGCCTTCTCAATGAAGGTGACACCCAAACACCCATCCGACTCTTCATGCAGATGAGTCAGCAAAATCCCAACGCCATCCTCTTTGAGAGTGCAGAGGTCGATGGTCGCTGGGGACGCTACAGCCTCATTGCTACCGATTACCTGTGCGAGCTCTCTTGTGTAGAGGGAAAACTGACCGTCAAGGTCAATGACCCCAAACTTGCTGGGATGAGTGCCTATGATGGCATGCCCTACATGGCGGGCATGCGTGCCATCCTTGCCGACGTGCATATTGAATCGGATGATGCCGAGGCACCCCCCATCACCCGTGCGCTCTATGGTTACTGGGGCTATGAGATGGCGGCAATCTTTCAACCTAAACTTGCCAAGACCCTGCGCGTGGCCGATGCTGAATCGCGCCTCGTGATTGCTGCCACGTTGATGGTCTTTGACCATGTGTACAACAAGCTCTATCAGCTCAGCATTGGTGAGCACCGCGATGTGGAGAACTTACCTGATTTGACAAAGGCAAGCCCCAGCGCGTTTAGCATTGGCGAAACAGAGCGTTGCCCAGCCGAGGAGCAATACAAGCAGGGGGTGGAGGCTGTTCGCCAGCTGCTCTATGAAGGTGAGGCGATTCAGGTGGTCGGCTCTACCCAATGTAGCGCAGATTTTGATGGTGATGCCTTTACGCTTTACCGCAACATCCGCAGCATCAACCCATCCCCCTACATGTTCTTCATGCACTTTGATGGGCTGGACCTCTTTGGCGCATCACCCGAGGTGATGGTTCGATGCACCGAAGATAAGTTGTTGCTCTCCCCCATTGCGGGCACGCGCCGCCGTGGCAAAAACGTGATTGAGGATGAGGCCAACGCCCAAGACATGCTTGCCGACCCCAAGGAGCGCGCCGAGCACACCATGCTGGTGGATTTGGGTCGCAATGACCTTGGTCGCGTGGCCAAGGCAAGCAGTGTTCACGTCGAACGCCTGATGGAGGTTGAGCGATTCTCCCACGTCATGCACATGACCAGCCGCGTGACGGCTGAGTTGGAGGATGGATTGGACGCTATGGACATCCTCGCCAGCACCTTCCCCGCTGGGACGGTGAGTGGCGCCCCCAAGGTGCGCGCCATGGAAATCATCCATGGTATTGAAGAGAAGCCCCGTGGTCCCTACGCGGGTTGCATCGGCTGGTTGGGGCTGGATAAAGATGCTGTCAGCATGGACACCGGCATCACCATCCGTTCGATGTGGAATCGCGGTGGCCAGTTGCACTGGCAGATGGGCGCGGGCTTGGTTTATGACTCCAACCCCGAGTTTGAATGGATGGAATGCCGCAACAAAGGCCGCATTATTGACACCGTGCTCGGTAAAAACTAACTTCTAACGCTTTTATTCTATGTTCCTCTTCATTGATAACTACGATTCCTTTTCCTACAACGTCGTTCAGTACTTTCAACATCTGGGCGAAAAACCAACCGTCATCACCAATGACGACCCACGCCTTTTGGAGTTGGCAACCGACCCCTCTTTAGAGAAGGTTGTCATCTCCCCCGGCCCTAGTAGCCCAGAGAATGCGGGCTACTGCTTGGAGTTCCTCGCCCGCTTGCCCCACCACATCCCTGTGTTGGGCATCTGCTTGGGTCACCAATGCCTCGGTCACTTTGCGGGTTGCCCCGTGGTGCGTGGTCCACGCGTGATGCATGGTAAAACCAGCGTGATTGAGCACGATGGCACAGGCCTTTACAAAGGCGTTAAATCCCCCATGACCATTGGTCGCTACCATTCCCTCGTCGTCAAATGTGGTGATAACAACTCCATCATTGAGGTGACGGCCCGAGATGAAGATGGTGAAGTGCAAAGCCTGCGCTACAAGAATCGCCCATGGGTGGGTGTTCAATATCACCCCGAATCCATCCTCACGCAGCAGGGTATGGAGCTGCTCGCTAACTTCCCCGCCAGCATCGTGGGTACCCAGAAGCATGCCATCAACCTCTCTGCCACCATTGAGCAAATTGCCAATGGCCAAGATTTGGACGCCAAAACTGCGACCGCAGCCTTCTCGGCACTGATGGATGGGGAGTTGACGGCTGCCCAAGCGGGTGCCTTCCTGCTCTCCCTGCGTGTGAAGGGTGAAAGTGCAACCGAAATGGCATCTGCTGTCGATTGCGCCCTTGCCCGCGCTAACAAGGTAGAGGGCATCAAGGGGGACTACATCGACATTGTTGGTACGGGTGGTGATGGTAAGAAGAGCTTCAACTGCTCCACCGCCACCGCGTTGACCATGGCGGCTCTTGGCTACCAAGTTGTCAAGCACGGTAATCGTGCGGTTTCTTCCTCCTCTGGCGCAGGTGATGTGTTGGAGAATATTGGCTACCCCATCGCATCCACGGCCGAGGGCATTAAGAAATCATTGGCGCGCTTTGGCTTTGCCTTTGAATTTGCCCCGCACTTCCACCCCTGCTTTAAAAATATCGGCCCCATCCGTGCCGAATTAGGCGTACGCACGCTTTTCAACATGCTCGGACCACTCATCAACCCCAGCCGCCCCACGCACATGATGCTGGGTGTGCCACGCCCCGAAATGGTGCGTACCATGGCTGAGGTGTTGGCGAAGGGTGGCTACAAGCGCGCCATCGTTATTTATGGCGCTAAGGGCTATGACGAGCTGACGGCCTTTGGCCCCGCGAAGATGTGCCTTGTCGAGGGTGAATCCATCACCGAAGGGGAATTTGACCCCGCTCGCTACGGTTTTACCGCGCCTGCCAGCGAAGCAGAGTTGGAAGTCCAAACCAAGGAGGAAGCCGCCGAAGTCTTTCTTCAAGTCATGCGAGGGGAAGCCCCCCAAGCGATGCTGGACATGGTTGCCCTCAACGTCGCGATGGCCATCTCCCTGCTAGAGCCCGAGCTCGACATGCAACACTGCGTCGATAAGGCACGTCGTGCCGTCAACACAGGCGTTGGCTCTCGCGTCATCTCACACTGGAGTAAAGCATGAACCTTCAACGATTCATTGATGCCAAACAGGATGAGCTGCGCGCCCTGCGCCTGCGTATGCCCGATGCCTTGACGATCAAACGCCCCGACTTTCTGGCAACGCTGATGGCGCCAGCCCCAGCTCAGCAGCCCCTGCGAGTCATTGCGGAGTACAAGCAAGCCTCACCATCCGAGGGCATCATCAACAAGAATTTAAGCGCGGCCGATGTCGCCATGCAATACGCGGCTGCTGGGGCGAGCTGCATGAGCGTGTTGACCGAGGAGAAGTACTTCCTCGGGTCCCTGCAAGATTTGCATGCCGCTGCCCCAGCGGGCATCCCCCTGCTGCGCAAGGATTTTATCTTTGACCCGCTGCAGGTGCAGCAAAGCTTTTCCACCCCAGCTAGCGCGATGCTTCTTATCGTTGCCTTGACACCCAATGTCAATCAATTGCGCGAACTGCGCGAGCAAGCGGAGGAGGAAGGCATCCACTCGGTTGTGGAAATCTTTACCGAGGCCGAGTTGGAGATGGCGCGCGCGTCGGGCGCACGCATCATCCAAGTCAATGCCCGAAATCTTGAAACTTTCAAGACCGACCGCGAGGAAGGTCTCAAACTCGCAGCACGTCGCCTCGACGGAGAATGCTGGATTGCCGCCAGCGCCATGGCCGCCTATACTCACCTGCTTGACGCCAAAAACGCTGGCTATCAAGCAGGACTTATTGGCACCGCCCTGATGCGCGGGCAATCACCCCAGCACAATCTCCAACACATTTTTACCCCGTGAATCTACAACATCATATCAAAAAACCATTCGTCAAAATCTGTGGGCAAACCCACCAATCCGCCACCGATAACGCTGCATCCTGTGGTGCATCTTACCTCGGTTTCATCTTCCACCCGCGCAGCCCGCGCAGCATCACCGCCAAGCATGCGGCAGAAATTCGCACTGTCGGGGTCAATCGCGTAGGCGTTTTCGTCAAACAAAAGGGCTCGGCCATCTGCGATATCATGCAGCAAGCACGCCTCAACTACGCCCAACTTCACGGAAATCAGACTATTGATGATGCTAAGCTCATTGGCAAGGAGCGCGTCATCCGCGTCATCTGGCCAGAGCGTCATCAAAGTACCGCCTCGCTTCAGGCAGAAATAGACCAATGGGCACCCCACTGCGCCTTCCTGCTGCTCGATGCAGGTCAACAGGGTGGCGGGCATGGCAAGCGCATCGCCTTGGAGCAAATCAAAGGAATCCATTTCCCCAAGCCTTGGATTTTAGCAGGTGGGCTAGATGCAGATAACGTCAAAGACCTCATCGAACTTTGCCAGCCCGATGGGCTTGACCTCAATAGCGGCTTGGAGTTTTCCCCCGGCTTTAAACATACCCGCAACATGCTTGATGCCTTCAAGGCTCTAACTATTAAATAAGAACAGCGTCTAACACCTTGCTTTGCGGTGATTGTTTGAGTAAACCATAACTATGGATTACATTAATTATAAAACATTCACCGCTGAGCAGGATGACGGTATTTTAACCATCACCTTCGACAATCCCCCTGTCAACATTCAAGACATCCCCATGTTGGATGACTTGAACTGCCTCATCGACCAACTCCGTGACGACAAAACCGTCAAGGTTGTCGTTTTTCAATCGGCGCATCCAGAAATCTTTGTCGCCCATGCCGATGTGCACTTCCTCAAGGATATGTCCACCAAGGCATGTCCTCGCGAGGAGGTGGAATTACTCTACCTGCAAGAGGTCTTGCAGCGACTCAGCACCGTCCCCCAAGCCACCATCGCTAAGATTGAGGGCTTTGCCCGTGGCGGTGGTCATGAGTTTGCGCAAGCCTGTGACATGCGCTTTGCCGTACGTGGCAAGTCCAAGTTTATGCAGATGGAGGTCGGCATGGGCATTCTTCCCTGTGGGGGTGGTGCTTCCCGCATGGCGCGCCAAGCGGGTTTAGGTCGAGCATTGGAAATCATTTTGAGTGGTCGCGACTTCGATGCGGATGAGGCCGAAGCCTACGGCACCATCAACAAAGCCTTGGATGATGACGAGATTACCGTCTACGTCAACAAGTTGGCACGTCGCATTGCCTGCTTCCCATCCGAGTCCATCACCGCCTGTAAGCGCGCGGTTCAGGCTTCTATCGACCTTCCCATTCGCGATGCTCTGTATGAAGAGGCCTATCAACTCTATCAAGCAACAAGTCAGACCCCTGCCATCAAACGATTTACAATGGCCGACGAAACTGGCTTCCAAAATGATATGGAAAACCAGCGCAATTTCCAAAATGCGCTCATCGATTTGCAAGAAGTGAAGTGATAATGTTTTTGTAAGTGATAGAGCCAGAATGTTTATCGTTCTGGCTCTATTGCTTCCCTAAAGCTCACTTCTTGTCGGATGGCTTGATATCACGCACGCAGCGTACGTAATTGAGCATGTAGCGCACATCCCCCTGTGGCCCGTGACTTTGGGGATAATCAGCAGGGGAGCCAGCCTTGGGGTCACTGCGTTGGCAGCCCGCACCATGCACATCGAGCAAGACGCCATTCATGACCCCATAAGCATCACCAAAGGCAAAGTAGCAGGCACCGCTGTAGGGATTAGGACCATCAAGATGGGTTGTTGAGGTCCAAAAGTAGGGGTAGTTACCCTTCTTACCACTCCAGTCTTCGATGGATGTCGTCTTAAATTCGGCATTGATGGCGGCACTCTTTGTCGTTTGCGTTGAGCGGCTGTAATCGACGATGCTTTGCAGCTCCTTGGCATTGGGGAGACGCCAGTCGCTCTTGCCCGCCAGTGTTAAGGCTTCGGCATAGGCAAGGGCATCTTGCCAGTTGCGAGCCTTGCCATCATCGGCCTGCTGCCACATCAGCCCCGTAGCGTAGTCGCTGATGGTGCCATCACCATTGTTCTTGAATTTATTTTTGCCGTAGTGCTTGTTGCCGCGCACCAAGCGTAGGTACTTGAGGGAGGGGCTGTGCCTTCGCTTGTTAAAGACAGGGTAGCCCTTGATGCGCCCATCCACAAAGTTGACACCAAAGACCGTGCGATCCCCATACATCGTCTTGCCAACGTATTCGGTCGCGCTCCATGTCTGGGCATCAATCTCGCGTTCTCCTTGGCTGGTGTCGCCCTTGGGCTGATTGAAATATTGGGTGTTGATGAACATCTTGATGGAACGTTGCCCCATGCAGCGACCATTGAAATCAATCAGTGAATAGAGTTCTTTAATTGTCGGGACTCGCCAATCGCGGTACCCACCCAGCCGACATTGTTTCGCTTTTTCGGGGGCATCATCAAAGGCAATCATCTCGCCCATATCCTTGGCCCACATCAGCCCTGTGACGCGGTCGGTGATGGTGCCATTTTGATGATCGGTGTAGGCAGGCTGATGACCCTTGTAGCAAGCATCTTGCCCAGCAAAGGGCTGACCCGCCCTTGGCTGTTTGATGATGTCGCTGTCGGAATAGCATTCCTTCACGCCTGTATCCACAATGGGATAAGGTCGAGCCTTGGCGCTGAGGAGAGAAGGTGTCAGTAGGAGAAAGAGAAGTAGAGTTGTTTTCATCGTTGCTATCATGTAAAACGAAAACGATGATGCTTTTCTACTTCTCCATAATGGGCGCGACTCCACCATTGCCCGAGCTACCTGAATCACCATCATCTTCATCGATATGGTCTTCCAGATGGATGGTCATGCTATCTTTGAGCAGGGAGATGCGGTAGCGAATCCCGCTGGAGTCGGTCGCATAGGGATTGCCCGTCAGGGTGATGTTCATCGTCGTGTCCGAGGCGGAGGTCAAACTGAAGACGAGGTCAAGCTGATTGCCCGAATCAAAAACATCTACCCCATGCAGGCTTAACTGACCGCTAGAGGCGACGTAGGTATAGCTGCTGGGCAAATTGAATTTCATATCGGCTAAGCCGGTCGAGGAACTCATGGCCAAGCTGATAAAGTCTACCACTTTACCTGTTTCCACTCCATCACGATCGACAGTTCCGGTGCCGAATTCAAGCCCAACGATCACCAATTGATTGTCGGTGCTGCCTGATGGCCAGTCATTCGTGCTAGATTCGAGCACGGCATTGCTCAAGATTGCTGGACCTTGCGCTGTGCTGCTCGCAGGGCTGTCGCTGCTGCTATCTTCGTCACCACCGCCGCCGCCTCCGCCACCACATGCACTGCAAAGGAGGGCGAGACCGAGGGCAAAACAGGGGAGAAGAGAGAATCGTTTCATCGTTAAGTTAGAGTTAGTAAAGGTGAATAATACCCCTCTATTGTATCAAAAAGAAGATGAGGGGCAAGTGAAAAAGTGCCACAGGGGGAAAATGACATCTCTTTGCTGGAGTTGCATTTAAAACTTGTGTTAAGGGGGGGATATGGTGTATGGTGGGGCTGTAATGAGTATGAATCTTAATGAATCAATTGTGGATAGCATGAAAACGGCTATGAAGGCGAAGGATAGTGTTTCTTTGGGTGCATTGCGCGCCCTGAAGACGGCTATCCAGATGGCTTGTATCGCCAAGGGCAGTGCCTCTTCGACCCTTGATGCTGCCGAGGAGCAAGCAGTCATTCGTAAGCAAATCAAGCAGCGCGAAGATTCCATCAGCATGTACGAACAGGCTGGACGCACCGAGTTGGCCGAGAAGGAAGCCGCTGAAATCAAGGTGCTGGCCGCCTTCCTGCCCGAAGAGATGAAGGAGGACGAAATCGTGGCTCTTCTCGAAGCGGTCGTGACTGAACTGGGTGCAAGCACCAAGAAGGACATGGGTCGCGTGATGAAGGAAATGCAGGCGCGTACCGAAGGTCGTGCACCTGGTAAACTCCTCTCCCAACTCGTTGGGAAGCGTTTAAGCTAAGCCTTTTCTTTTATGTTCTGCGCGGTCATTGTCGCGGCTGGTAGTTCCCGACGCGCTGGTTTTGATAAGCTGGCGGCACCTCTGTGCGGGGTGTCTGTCTTGCAGCGCAGTATTGATGCCTTTGCGGCGGCAGGTGCCCAGCCCATTGTGGTGGTCTGTCCGCAAGAGCGATGGGATGCTTTGTTCCTTCACGCCTCGGTCGAACTCATTCGCGTCGATGGCGGTGCGGAGCGTCAGGATTCCGTTCAGGCGGGCATGGCGGCTCTGCCTAGCGATTGTGAATGGGTCGCGGTGCACGATGGTGCCCGCCCCCTCATCGCCCCCAAGTACATCAAGGATTGCTTGGCGGTGGCGCAGCAAACTGGTGCCGCAGCCTGTGCCCATCCCATTGTGGATACACTCAAGCGTGCGGATGCCAATGACTGTTCATTGCCCGAAGTCGTGAGTCGCGAGCACCTTTGGGGCATGGAAACTCCCCAGATTTTCAGCCGCCAGCTCTTGCTGAAGGCTTACGACTATGTGCGCCAGCATGGCTGCGTGGTCACGGATGAGGTGTCAGCGGTCGAACAGCTGGGACAGGCCACAAGCCTTGTTTCTGGCGGGGTAAACTTAAAGATTACCATGCCTTACGATTTGGCCTTAGCCGAGTTGATTTGGCAACAGTCTCAAGATGTCTGAGAAGGACGCAAGCACGTGGGTCATCGGGGTGGGCTATTTAGGAAGCCGCCTTCTTGCTGCTCTGCGTGCCTGTGGTCAGTCCGCATGGGGGATTGATGTTCGCCCACCAGCCGATTTTGTGGGTGATGCTGCCGATGTCTCTTTTTTGAATAGTCTTAGTAAACCCAAGCGTGTTTATTGCTGCCAAGCGACGCGTGGGGGTGATGCTGAAGCTTACCGCCAAAGTTACTTGGGCGTGGTCGAGGCTGTGCGGCAATGCTGCCCCGAAGCGGAGATTATTTTTTGTTCCTCCTGTTCCCTGTACGGGGGGCGGGATGGGGCGCTCTTGGATGAATCGTCTCCTCTTTCTATTAAGGGGGAGCGTGCCGAAATATTGCAGGCTGCCGAGTCTGCGGTTTTAGCTGCGGGCGGTCGTGTTGCGCGCCTTTCGGCTCTGTATGGTGAGGGACGTTCTGTCTTGTTGCCACGGTTCAGTGCGGGTGTGGTACCGGTTTGCGGATCGCCCCAGCGGTGGCTCAATTATGTGCATGTCGATGATGTGGTGAAGGCTTTAATCATGTTGCCTAATGTCCCGCATGGTGTTTATAATGTTGCTACCGAGTCGGTCTGTAAGGCTGATTTGTTGCAGCAATTGTGCGCCTTGACGCATTTACCCATCCCGACGCAGGAGCCAGCCACATCTCGCCGAGGCTCCTGTAGCCAGCGCATTGATTCATCGCGATTGCGCCAGTTAGGATGGTGCCCCCAGCACCGTTTGACTTCATTTTTAGAGGCGGAGAGTCGCTGTCATGAAGGATGAATTTGTCGATTACTACGCCTGCCTCGGCATCGAAAAGAACGCGACTGAGCCCGAAATTAAGGCGGCTTTTCGACACCTTGCCAAAAGCTGTCACCCCGACCACCACGATGGTTCAAGCGCGAAGGAAGAGGAATTTAAGCGAATCAACACAGCTTATGCCGTCCTCTCCAAGTCCAGCAGCCGCGCGGATTATGATTTGAGCTACACGCGTCGGGAAAGCTCCCGAGCTGCCAAGATGCACGAGGAATTAGTGCAGATGCGTCGCCACATGCAGGTGCATGCTCGCAAATCACAGGCAGCGATGGATCGTCGCGAACGTCGCCAACACCGCGACCCTAATCGACCAGTGAGGCGGCGTCCACTCTTGATGCGACCTGATGCGCGACCTCCGCGACTGTTCATCTGGCTTTATCTCGCCTTTTGGCTGTGGGTTTTGTTTGCCATAGGCTACACCTTCTGCATGAAGATGTTCTGAAATACTCACTTCTTGCGACGGGAGCGTATGCTGGTGCGACGCTTTTTTGCTGCTGCCTGCATGTGGTTTTCCAATAACATGAAGGAGAGGATGGAGGCGGCATTCACCTGTGCCGAGCTGGCTTCGACGAGCTCTTCGGCCAGCTGGGTGAGCAGGCGAAGGGTGGTTTCATATTCCTCCAAATCTTGGTAAAGCTTGGCTTCGATACTCAGCTGGTGGATGCGGATAAGCATCTTGAAGAAACCCAACCAGACCTCATGCCCGCTGGCTTGTAGGGATTCTAAGATGAAGCCAGGTAAGATGTCGAGCTGACGCTTCAGCTCGCGGATGGCTTTGAGCTGCTCCTTATTCGCGGTAAATCCTGCCGCATTGTAGGCGTAGCGCAGGCGGTGATCTAATTCTCCATGGGTGGCAATCAGGCTAGCTGGTACGCTGATGTGCGTTTTGCCTTCAATCACCTCGTGCTCTTTTTTTGTTGAATGAAGTTCAAGGGAGCGCAGAAGGAGTTCTTTTCGTCGCTCGGAGGTCGGTTGTGTGGCTTCAAACATCATGGTGCGCGCCCATACTAACAAGGCTTGCCCATTTAAACAAGTTTTTAATGGGTACTTTGCAAAATTAGGCGTGATGAGTTTTGGAAGTGAAGCGAGCGCAAATTTGCGGCTTTCGTGTCGATTCACGACAAAAATCGCACGATTGGCTGGGGCTGCTGTATTTGTTTGGCTTTAGTGCTAATTTTGCAAGGTGCCCTTACGCGTTGAGCAAGCAAAAAGCCGCGCATCTTGGTGATGCGCGGCTGGTGAATTTAACTCTTGCTTGCTTTTTGTTCGGCTTCTTCAAGCTTCTTGTAGGCGTAGACTTCATCGGGGTCGTCGCCACTTGCCGCCTTTTCAATCTTGGTGCCAAAGAGCTTCATGATGAAGACGAATGCTGGCGGGATGAAGAAGATACCAATGGCGGAACCCACGGTCATGCCGACGACAACCACGGTGCCGATGGCGTTACGAGCCAAGGCGCCTGAACCTTCGGCCAAGACGAGTGGTACACAACCGAGGATGAAGGCGAAGGATGTCATCAAAATGGGGCGAAGGCGCATGCGGGCTGCGGTAATGGCAGCATCGAGTACGGTGTCACCGCGTTCCATCTGGATGATGGCAAATTCCACAATCAGAATGGCGTTCTTTGCCGCCAGACCAACGAGCATGACCAGACCAATTTGGGCGTAGAGGTTGAGGTCGAAACCTGCTAACCACAGACCGGTGAAGGCACCGAGAATGGCCACGGGGATGGAGAGGAAAATGGCGATAGGCAGGGTCCATTTTTCATAGAGTGCCGCCATGATGAGGAAGGCGAAGATGCCGGAGAGGGCGAAGATGGAGCCGAGGCCCATGCCATCCTGTACCTTTTGTTCCTGCAAGCTCATGTCCACGTAGGCGATGCCCCACTTGGTGGTGTCAATCTTGCTTTCGTAGATTTCTTCCACCAACTTCATGACTTGGGAGGAGGATTTACCTGCGGCTGGATTGACGGTAATCTTACCAGCATTGTTGATGTTGTTGTGCATCACGAATTCCGTATCTTGAACGTCGGTGATGTCCACCAAAGCACTCATTGGAATAGATTGACCCGCAGCGTTGTTGACGTAGAAGTTGGCAATTTGCTCGGTGTTGACGCGGGATTCGCCCTGTGCTTGCAGGTAGACCTTCCACTGCTGACCGTATTCGGTGTAGTAGTTGACGAAGAGGGAACCATTGAAGCATTGCAGCAATTTGTTGGCGGTGGAGTAGTCCACCCCTTGTGCCAAGCACTTTTCACGGTCGATGACGATGCTCTTTTGTGGTACAGCGGGCAGCATCATGTCTGTTGCAGAGGCGACGATATCGGGGTGCTTGCGCAGCTCAACTTCCATGCGTAGCACTTGTTCGTAGAGCTTGGCAACGTTTTGACCGTCGCGTGCTTCCACCACAAAGCTGACACCGTTGGAGGTACCAACACCGGGGATGGCAGGTGGGCTGAGGGCAAAGGTTGTACCATCGGCACCCGACATCAACATCTTCGCATTGATGCTGGCGATGATGTCCTTCGCTGTTGGGATTTTGCCGTTGACTTCCTTGCGTTCGCTGTAGGGTTCCAGCGCGATGAAGAAGGTGACCGAGTTGGTCGTTTGAACAGCGATGATGAGGTTTTGACCAATGATGGAGGTGACGGATTCAACACCGTCTTCCTTTTGAATAATCTTTTCCAACATCTTAGCCTGTTGGGCACTGCGTTGCAGGGATGTACCGGGCTTCATGATGAGACCTGCCATCAGGTAGCCTTGGTCTTCATCGGGCAGGAAGCCTGCTGGAACTTGGCTAGCAACGGGGATAATCAAGGCAACGAGACCTGCCAAGGCCAACATAGCAACAGCGAGGTGCTGGCAGAGGAACTTACAGGCGGCAGCAAACTTGTCAGCCATCCAGTCATAGCCCTTATTGAAGCCGTTGTAGAAGGGGGTCAAGAGGGTCTTTTCACCCGTCTTGTGCTTGAGCAGAATGGCACAGAGGGCGGGGGAGAGGGTCAGCGCGTTGAAGGCTGAAATAATCATGGATACCGCGATGGTCACCGCGAATTGCTGGAAGAGGGTACCTGTGATACCGGGCAGCAAGACAGAGGGGAGGAATACGGCCGCAAGCACCAAGGCGATGGCGACGACGGGACCACTCACTTCCTTCATGGCGGCGAAGGTTGCTTGGCGTGGGTTCATGCCTTCTTCCAAGTGAGATTCGACCGCTTCTACCACGACGATGGCGTCATCCACCACCAGACCGATGGCGAGCACCATGCCCAGCAGACAGACGGTGTTGAGCGAGAAGCCCAAGACTGGGAAGAAGCAGAAGGTGGTGATGAGCGATACAGGTACCGCGATGAGGGGGATGAGTGTGGCACGCCAGCCTTGCAGGAAGAGGAATACCACGATGGCGACAAGGATGAGGGCCTCGTAGAGGGTGTGTCCAATTTCTTCGATGGATTCACGAACGGGTGTCGTGGTGTCCAGTGAGAAGAAACCTTCCATGCCTTCGGGCATGCTGGCTTCCTTGGTGACCATGAGTTCTTTGAGGGCGTCCATCGTGGCGATGGCGTTGGCATCGGCCGCTTGGTAGACGGCGATACAGGCGGCTGCTTGACCATTGACGCGGCTGGCCATGGAGTAGCTTTCCGAGCCCATTTCTACCTTGGCGATGTCGCGCAGGTAGACGGTCTTTTGCTCGTCTTGGCGAATGACGATGGTGTCAAATTCTTCCACCGAGCCAAGACGACCCTTGTTGCGGATGGTGTAGGTGAAGTCCTGCCCATCGGGCATGGGTTCCGCACCAACGTAACCACCGGGGTTGATGGTGTTTTGGGTGTTGATGGCGTTGTAGACCTCGGTCACCGAGATGTCCTTTTGAGCCATCTTCTTGGTGTCAAGCCAAATACGAATGGCGAAACGACCACCAAAGACAACGACGTCACCCACGCCTTGAATGCGCTTCATGGGGTCAACAATTTGCGTGTAGGCGTAGTTGGTCAGGGTGATGGGGTTGAAGAATTGGTCAGGTGAAATCAGGGAATACAGAGCCAAGGGTAGACCAGAGGACTGCTTGATGGTAATACCTTGCTTGGATACATCGCTGGGCAACTGGGATGTGGCCTGTGCATAGCGCATGTAGGTGAGCTGTTGGTCGGTGTTGGCATCGGTACCGGGGGCAAAGATGACGTTGATGTTGCAGGTACCATTGTTGGATGAGGTCGAGTACATGAAGTCCATGTCAGGAATACCCGAGAGCTGGAGTTCGATGGGAGTCGCGACCGAGTCCGCTACCTCCTGAGCATTGGCGCCGGGGTAGGAGGTAGCAAGGTTAATGGTAACAGGGGCAATGTTGGGGTATTGCGAGATGGGGAGACCCATCAGGCAGATGATGCCCAGCATCGTCATGACGATGGAGATGACGCCGCCAATAATGGGGTGCTTAATGAAAAAAGGTGCCATGGTAGTAGGTTAGTTAGTTGTTGCTAGAGGTGCTGCCTGTGACAGATGGAACAACGGTCGTAGGCTTTTCATAAATAAATGGTGTGGGTGTCACTTTGTTGACGTGGGTGTTGGCGGCGCTGTTGGCACCGTAGGTGCGCAGGGCTGCGGCACTGCCTTCAACAATGAAGGGAACTTGTGTGATGTCCTTGAATCCAATCATATCCAAGGCCCAGTTGAGGGGCTGTTTGTAGCCCTTCCAGTGGGTGAGTAGTTCGATTTCATCAAGCGCATTTTCCTGCTGCAAGACGTACTCGCGCGCGGTGGCAACACCGTGGCGTCGGACGAAGTACTCTTCCCAGCTATGAAGGCCATTCTTGGCTAGCGTATCATCAGGGAGGCTCTTGCCCTCCATCTTTTCTGTCACTTGGCGGAAGTCACTTCCACCTGCGATTTGCAGGGCAATGTCGCTCCAGCTCTTGGCATCCTTCATCTCAAAGATGATGTCCTCCAAGTTCTCGGCATTTTCGTAGCCCAAAATCATGCCTGTCATCATTTCGCGGTCAGCGTCGATGAGAATCATGGGCTGTTCGCTCGTGCTGCCATCAGCATTGGTGACAGCCATGCGAACTGTCTTGCCCTTGGTGATGGGCAGAAGGATGGGGGCTTGGTCTTCGCCCACCATCATGAGGAAGGTCTTGCCGTTCATATCAATGGGGCTGCGGGCGGGTACCACAATCGCATCCTGCTCGGTGGAACGCTTGGTGCGGACGCGCACGGGCATGCCTGTGCGCAGTAAGCCCTCTTCATTTTCAATGTGTCCAATGACACTCAAGGTGCCTGTGAACTTGTCAATGGCGTTGTTGGCGGAGATGAACTTGCCCTGCTTGTTGTAGGTCTTGCCGTTTTCCAAAACAATTTCAAAGTCGAGTTGTTGGAAGTTCTTTTCGCCTTCTTTGGCCTCGGGGCGACCCAATTGTTTGGTCAGCGCTTCGAGGGCGACTCGTCCGCTGACTTCAAAGTCAACGCGGATGGGGGAGACGGAGGAGATGTTGACCAAGGGGTCGGCATCATTGGGCCCGACCAGCTGACCTGTCGATGGGTTGCTAAGGCTACTCAAACCATCAAAGGGAGCGGTGATGGTGGTGTAGCCCAAATTGATTTGAGCCGTATCACGCAGGGCTTCCATTTGAAGGACGGCAGCCTTGGCTTGTTGCAGTGCCGCAGATGTTGTTTCAACCATTGTTTCGGCATCGGTGATGGCCTTATCTTCAATCGCACCGGGGCTTTCGGCATTGAGCTTTTTGTAGATGGTGACGTCTGTTACCGCCTTGCTGTAGTTGGACTCGGCTTGCTTGACTGCTGCTTTGGCGGCTGTCAGGTTGGCTTCAGCCTCATCCAAAGCTGCTTTGAAGGGGGCCTGCTCGATGGTAAAGAGCACTTGTCCCTTTTTGACCATGGTACCATCCATGTAAGGTTGGGATTCGAGGAAGCCTGTGATTTGGGGGCGAAGTGCGGTTTCTTCAACACCTCGCAGGTAGCCTTGCCATTCGTCCTCCATCGCTACATCTTGTTGGATGAAGTTCATGACCTTAACGGGGGCGGGTGGAGCTGTTGGCGCGACATCAGTGCGCAGTTCCTTGCCCTGATTGTCCTTCTTTTCCTTCATCTTTTGAGCCACGATGCTAGGGGCGGGTTTGAAGGTGAAGGGCAGTGGGGTGATTTTGCCTGTTGCCTCTTTGCCAGCGCGCTTCAAACGGCTATTTTGGGTGGAGACGGTGGCCGCATACATGCCGTTGATGGCGTCGGTGACGACGGTGGCTTCCTCCACCTTATCATAGCCTAATTCCTTGAGACGAGCTGTTAAGTCATAGCCAATCCCTTCGACGGAAACGAGGTTTTGCGTGGATTTGTAGCCGTTGCTCTCTTCAACCTCGACATCAAAGTTACCCTTGATGTTGATGGGGAGCATGCTTGGTACACCTTGCTTGTCAACGACGATGATGAATTTGTTGGTCAGCGTTTCTTGAATGGCTTCCTCGGGCACGAGCATCGCCTCATAGCTATTCATGGTGATGCTGGTGCGGATGGGCAGCCCCGCGCGAAGTTTGAGGTTGGGGTTGTCGATGCGACCATTCATGGCGAGCATGCCATTTTCGTTGAAGGTGCTGTCGATATTGAGGATGGTGCCTTGGATGGGGTAAACGGTGCCATCCTCCAGCGTGAGGTCAAATTTGGGTAGGTCGCTGACAGGTGTGGTGCCGTCCCCACGGTTAAAGTTGCTCAAAATGACGTCGGAGGAAACGGCCATGTCCACGTTGATGGGGTTGATGGCAACGACATTCATCAGATTGGTGTTGGTGCCAACTAAATCACCTACCGATACATTGGATGTACTGGCCATGCCGTCGTAAGGGGCGGTGATAATGGTGTAGCCCAAGTCGATTTGAGCTTTTTCTAAGGCGGCTCGCATTTGGGCGATGTTGGCTTCTCGTTGTTCGAGTGTTGCTTCAGCGGCTTTTAGTGTTTCTTTGGCATCCAAGAGTTCCTTTTCTGGGATGGCGCCTTGGGCAACCAACTTGGTGAAGCGTTCGACGTCAAGTTTGGCCTTGTCTAAGGCGGCAATGGCGACTAGCTTGTTGGCCTTGGCCGCCTCTAAATTGGCTTTGCCTTGGTTGACTGCGGCTTGGAAGAGCTCTGGCTCAATGGTGAAGAGCACATCGCCCTTCTTGACAACAGTACCGTTTTTGTATTCTTGCGACTTGATGAAGCCTTGAATGTGGGGCGTGAGCACGGTGGAGCTGGTGCCGCTTAGGAAGCCAAACCATGTTTGCTTTTCATCGACTTTTTGTTGGGTGATGGGAAATACTTTAACCTGATGAAGCTGGGTCTCGGCCTGCTTGTCGCCCTCGGGCTTACAAGCGGTGCAGAGCAGCCCCATGGTGCAGGATGCTAGGGCAATGGAAATGAGGGTTGTCTTGCTCATATAATTGTAGTGGTAGATAAAATAGTATAGCGCGGTGTGCGCTATCGCTTCTATGGTGCCAAGAATTGAAGCCTAGGTCAACACAAAAGTTCGCGATTGACACTGAAATGTTTATTTGTTGGGCTGGTCGTCAGCTACAGCTCTTTAGAACAATAAAGATAGCAAAGACGATGATGCCGATGGCGACGGGGCCAATGGAGCCCTCCTCTTGATTGCCGACTGGCGGTTTGATGCGGCGTGGCTTTGCTTGCTGGGGCCGTGGGCTTGGCTTGGTGGCGGGGGATAAAACGGGGCTTTCCTGCTGATAGCTAGGTGCCGCTTGCGGTGGAAGTGGTGGGAGCGGTGTCTGGGGCAGGGTGGGCGATGCGCTGGTCTCTTCCTGCGGGGTGAGAAGCTCGGGCATCGCGTGGGGGACAAGGGCGTTGAACTCATGGGCTCGTTGCTCTTGCTGCACAATCATCTCTTGCAGACGCCGACTTAAGTCCTGCGACATCTGCTCTAAAGCTTGGCGTTGATGGGCTAATCCATCGTGATGATCTTGCTCTTCCGACATGGCTTCTTAGGGTTCCTGCTGGCGCTTTTTAAGCTGCTCGATGGTGTGGATGATGGCGGTGATGAGCTTTTGGCGATCTCCGCGTACATTGTTCACCATGCCAAGGAAGTCGGCAGGGGAGATGCCACCATTTTCCTCAAAAAATTGGCGATCGCGGGCATTGCTGTACATGATGCCATCATCCAGTGTTCCCCGAAGCTTGGCCTCGGCCTTGCCTATGATGTGGGGCATGTAAACATAGCCGCCAAAGTCGTCTTCAGGCGAGGGTAAATCCGATAAGCTGGTGGGTTTGGAGGTGGAGTTCATGGCGCGCTGCGCCGTGAAGAAGTAGGTGCGTCGTTTGGATGCAATCAGCAAGGTTGTGCTGGGGCTGGGTTGCCCGGTCTGCGCATAATCAGCAATGTAGTCAAACATCTCTTGCGCTTTGTAGCCAATGCTAGTCAAAAATTCTAATTCGCTTGGGTAGAAAAATTGAAGGGGATTGACATGGCTGTTGCCGTGATAGCGTTCAACCGCATCGTGAAAAAGCTCCATGAAGGTATCATTCCAGTCCATGATGGGAGTATAGGTCAAATCGAAGGGGCTGGCAAGCTGAAAACTTGGCAGGCGTAGGCCGCGCTGTAATTTTCATCCACTTCAAGGATTTGAATGTCGATGCTGGCTTGGGACTCTCCCTCGGTGAAGTGAATTTGCCCACCATGGTACAGGTAGGCGGGCAATTGCTTGGCTTGCCACATGCTCATCCCCTTCAGTTTGATGAGGGCTTCGCAGGCGCACCAGCAGTCATAGAACTCCCTCATGGGGCAGCCTCGGGTAATAAAAGCTTCGCGCTGCTCGTCGGGCATGAATCGCTTGGCGATGGCTGCCAATTGCTTGGCTTGTCGCGGGCGTCGCTTTTCAATATCGACACCGATGGGGCTCGTGCTGGTGCCGATGAGTAATAAATCCTTGGAGTGGCTGATATTAAAGTGTAGATCGGGCAGTTGGGGGCAGCTGGGTTTGCCCTGTTCTTGATAACAAAAATGGATATCGTGGGCGGCTAATCCCGATTCTTGCGCCAGCACGCGCTTGAGCTCGCTGCGGCACAGTAGGAAGGGAAGTCCGCTTTGTTGGTAGCGTTCCCGCTCTTGTTCATCAAGGATGCGGAGCCGTTGCTCGACATCACCTTGTACCTTGAGTTGGTCGAGATGAAAAAGCTGGATGTTCATCAGCTCAGCGAGTGAATGGTGGCACTGTTGGTGTCGCTGTCGTAGAGCGCCCATGTGTAGCGTTTGCTGCGCCCTTGCAGCTCCCCTGGGTTGAGCAGCAGGCAGCGGCCGATGTATTCCTCTTGAGCATGGTGGGTGTGACCATAAAAGGCGGCATCGTACAATCCACCTTGCGCTGCTAGCAGGGCGGCGTGGGGAAAGTGGGTGAAGTAGAGCTGTCGTCCCGCGATGGTGATTTTGCCTTCCACCCCATGAAATTGGGTTTGATCCCACTGCTCGCACAGTCGCTGGTACTGCTGCTCGGGCCAGTCATTGTTGCCGAGGACGAGGTGGAGCGGCTTATCCCAGTTGCCTCGTAAGCTTCGCAGTGTTTGGGTGCTTTCCAAATCCCCCAAGCAAATCAGGCATTGGGCTTCGCTATCCGCGATGGCTATCAGTGCCGATAGAAGCTGATTTTCGTTGTCATGGATGTCGGAGATGATGGCAATCTTCATGGGCGCAGGGCGGGTGGAATTTATTTGCTCGCGGAGTAGAGTAGGGGGGAGTAGGGGATGGCTTGGGGGACTTGATTCAAGGTGCCTACGCAGATTTTGTGGCTTTTTTGGTCGAGGTACCAGATGGGTGTTTTTGCCTTCAAATCGTGGTGGAGGATGGCCTGTCCCTCACCGTTGACGTAGCCCGCGTAGCGTACTTCGGTGAAGAGGATGGCGCGGAGCCGTCGCTTGCAATCGGTGCCGTAATGGTGGTGGCGGTGTTGCTTGAACCACTCACGGAACAGCGATTCTGCACGCTTATTGGCGGGGTTGATGACCAGCCAATTCTGGCTGCTCAGCTTGATGCCTGATTGGTCGAGGGTCGATTGAAAACTCTTGATGTCATCCCGAAGCTGCTCGCTAAAGCTCAGCCCCATCAGGGCTGGTTGGGGGTGCAGCTCCATCATCGTGATGATTTGTTGATAGATGAAGGCCTGAGCCAAGGCGGGGCAGCGTTCATCTTGGTATTGTAGGATGGTGCTTAGCGTGTCGAGAATCTTGGCCTTGCGGAAGAAGTCGGGGCGGGTCAAATCCGTGGCTTTGATGAGGCCTGTCGTATCCCATTGGTGGAGGATAATCCCAGCCGAGGAGGGGCGCGTGACCGTGGGGCTGTCGCTGAGCTGTGCTGTCGGGTCGAGTTTCGAGCGCATGAGCTGCATCTTGCCTTCGCTGTCAAAGATTGGTGCTGATTCGCTTAGCCAGACCTTGCCCTCATAGCTGGCAATGACTTGGTAGAGGGGAAGATAAAAGGCTCGGGCGCGGAAGATTTGTTCCATCGCATCAATCTGCTGAGCCGTAGCGGGGTTCTCGTTGGTGAAGGTGGGGGAGTCGTTTAGGAAGAGTTGCTCTGCTTGTTGAAGAATCTCTTGATTGTCGCTGCTCGCACCGTAGCGCATCATTTGGTTGATTTCATCCAAGCTGGGCAGGTGCTGCGTGAGGGCACTGAGTTGTTGGGCAAGGGGGTAGGGGTTTTGGGAGAGCTTGCGCAGCAAGTCCACGTGTTGCTGATAGCCTTGGCTGCGGTCGATGGATTGAATGATTTGCTCCAAATGGGCAATCGCTTGAAGCAAGCGTTGAATTTCCTTTTGCCGCGTGAGGGCGCTGAGCATGTAGCTGTCCTCTTTGCCATGCTGAGCTTTGCTTTGTTGGAAATGAGCAAGGGCCTTTTCCAAGGCGCTCGCTTCAAGTCTAAGTCGTTTGCTGTCTTCGGCTAAATTAAGGCATAGTGGGCTGGGCGCGGGTACCTCATTGGCCAGCTCGGCCAAGAGCTTGAGCTTGTCCTGTTCTTGGTGGCTGAGTTTCTGAGCCTTGAATGTTTCAAGGCGCTGGGTGAGGGACTTGCTTTTTTCGTCACTCGCCTGCTTCAGGTTGCTCAGGGCTTTGAGTTCCTCTTGCGTGAGGCTTTCGATATCGCGTGTCCCATCCACAATCTTGAGGACGAGTTCTTGGCTTTGGTCGAGCTGTGAAAGCCACTGCCTCGCTTGGCTCATGCTCTGCTTTAACTGGGGGTAAAGGAAGTAGTAGACGGCGCGATCGGACTCGGCCATCTGAAAGAGTAGTTCTGCCCGATTTTCGTGAATCAGGGCATATTGAAGCTTGATGTCAGCACGCTTGGCCGAATCAAGCAACATGCAGGCACAAAGCCCGATGATGGCGAAGAGTACGAGCGCGCAACTGATGGTGATGATGAAGGCTTTTTCTCGGTTGCGTCGTTTGAATTCCCTGTTTAAAAGGTTGAGGGTGGCGGAGATGCTATCTCTCTGCTCAACGGTCCACGCATAGGGTTTCTCCTTGAGGCAGCTGTCGAGGAAACGCTGATGCTTGCGCAGCTTTGTTCGCTCAATCCGACGCGCATAGTCAGGTGTTGATTGGTATTGCTGCACCATTCGACTGACTTGCTCATTGATTTTTTCCGCCTCCGTCTGTTGCGGTATCTCATTGGTGTTGCGCTTGGTCGGTGCTTTGAATTTGATGACCTGTGTGGTGATGCGTCGTGGGATATCCTCGGCAATAGCGCGTGCCTTGGGGATGGGGGCTGTGGCATGTTGTGACCGTGCTTCAATGGCGCGCGCGGCTTCTTCACTGCGGGCGATGTGGCATTGGTAGGGGTTTTCTGAGCCGTCCGTGGCGATGTGGAGCCTCAGCCCCTTTTCTAGACGGTGGAGCTCTTTGGCGATGTGCTCGTTTTCGGGCTCAAGCTCGTGGAGGGTGTGCAGCAAGTTGCTTGCTTCGTTCATCCGCGCTTGAGAAACACTCACACGGATTTGCTCCATGAGGATTTTTTTTCTCCAATCCTTGGGTATACTCGCCATGCTTGCTAATCTTATTTGAGTTGGAATGTCCAGATAGCTTTACCATTGACCGAGTGTGTCTTATGGAGCTTGATTTGATGTTCCTGCCCTTGCTTGGACCAGAGAGCCTTCGTGATGCTCTGCTGCAGTTCTTGGGAGATGAAGAGGCAGATTCTCTGCTTGATGGATTGACGAATGACGGGGTCTTGAAGCTTTTTGCTGACGCGCGCGCGCTTTTGGATGCATTCCTCGCTCTGAAGGGATGATTCTTCGGGGCTTAAGGTGACCCCGCTTTCTGGCGGGATGATTTGTTGGAGCAATCGCGCAAAGGGTTCTTGGGAATAGAGTTTGCAGTAGCGTGCGGTCAAGGCCTGATGGGTGGTGGGGCTGTCATCGCGCTCAAATTCCTCTAGCAGGTGATAGAGTGTCGCAATGCTGTAGAAGGGGTCCACAAGGGCACCATTATTGGCGCAGGGTCGATTGCACAGCTTGTTGAAGTGAGCGAGGATGAGTTTGCCTAAATTGTCGCGCTGCTCAATGCGGTAGCGGTAAAAATCAACGTTGGCGTTTTGACTGCCTTGTTCTTGACATTGCCAGTGGTAGAGCTCGTTGCTGTCATCGGGCGAATCACCTTGAATGCACTCATTGTCACCAAAATGTTTGATTTGTGGCAACGATAGGGTGATGTGCCGTTGGCTTGTATCCGCGCTGGCGAGCGATAATTTGGGGCATTGTGCTAGGTAGGCCTCCGTCAGGCTCATCCGCATCGCGAGTGGGTTTCGTTTGCTGCGAATGAAGGTGATGTCACTTGGCTTGATTTGGATGTCCAATTGTTGATCCAGCACAATGGGGGGGAGGTGGACGCTCTGCTGATAGCTGGGCATGAGCAAGATGAGTTGATGCTCATGCTCATCATCGATTTCAAGAAGTAGGTAGGCCTCTTGCCCATTCATGGTGAAGGATTCAAATCGCTCATTGGCGCGTAGGATAAGCTTGAGCCCTCGCTTCTCTTCCCCTTTTTGAATGAGGGTGAGAAGGTATTCTCCCGTGGATATCTCTTCAATCAAGAGGTTTTGTTCCCCCTTTCGCAGGGGCATAGAAAAGGAGTTGCCATCCAGACATCCGACGCGAAGCGTGCCTTCTTCAATGACGCTAGGGCTGTGCTGCAACAGGCGATGAAGCTCAAGCGGTATCAAGTCACCAGCTAGGGTTGCATGGCGCTCGACGAGTTCGGTCGGTGGGGCAAGAATGGCAGGTGCAGGCTTAGGCCTAGGCCTGTTAGCCGATGGGGGCTGGGGCATTCTTCCACCTGTTAAGCTGGGTTCATCGTGGGGGGGCTGCGCTTGATCAATCATCAAGGCTACAATCCCAATCAGGGCAGCGAGTAGAGCAGCGGGCAGCAGCCACATGCTGCGTCGGCGTCGGCGTTGCGCTTTACGGCTGGTTGGTCCCTCCTTAAGCTCTGCTTGTTGGCTTGGCTCAATGGCATGAGCTTCAGGCGGTGAGGGGATGGGGCTAGGAGCAGGGGGCTCACTGATGGGGGTGGGTTTAGCGAAAAGCGTCTCTTCGCGCGCTTCCTCGCTCTCACCGAGCTGGGCCGTGGGTTCAGGTGCCACAAGCTGCTCTTGAATGGGCAGATGGAAGCTGGCGTTGATGCGCAGAATGGGGCGACCCGTCCGGGTAGCGCGCCCCTCCAAGCTGTCACCGTCGGCAACGAAGATGCGTTGCGTGTCGGCAAAGGTGTCTTTGGCTTCGCCATGGGTGGTGAAGGTCTTGCCCCAGCCTCGGTAGTGGTCGAGCCAGTCGCTCTCATTGATGAGCCTCAGGATGTCTTCGGAGCTGATTTGCTCTGGCACGGTGATGAGGCAGTCGTGCTCATAGGGCGGGGTGGAAAAAGCGCGCGCGTTGGATTTGTGGCTTGTCCATGCCAACCACGTTTTTTGAAGATTCGTTTCTGGCAATGCTTCTGCTGATAAGTAGGCTTCAGCCAACTGTCGGGTGGGTTCCCCCGACCAAGACGCCAGCCAGAACCCGCTCTGGGCAAGGGAGAGGATAATCCCCGCTGGGGTAGGGCGCGATTGATGCTGCCGCAGGTTGCGAACCACATCTTTAGGCAGGGCGAGATGGTGGGCAATGTGGCAGTTGCGCCCCGTGTAATCGCTACCCGCTTCCTGAATGCAGGAGAGGACATGGTAGGTCTGCCCCGCGCAGTCGATGATGCGGTAGCTGTACTGTGGGCCAGCAATGCGCTGAAAATCCTTAAAATTGCTCAGCTTGGCAATCTTTTTTGCCAGCGGAAGACTCATCTTTTCACTGCGCGCCACCACGCCATAACCTGACATGCCAGGTTCTAGCAGGCGTTGGGCGCTGGTGTAGACAAGTTGTAAAGACACGGTCGTTTATTGCTTGATGGGGCTTGGGAAGATGTCTGGTTCGCAGCAGTTTAGGGCCCAGATGAAGGGGTCGGCCACGCGGATGGGATCAATACCACTCGTATCGGGGGCAATCACGGTGCGACCCGTCAACTCATCCACGCATTCAATGGGGGATTTGCCCAGCGCAGATACCGCAAAATAGCGCACATTGTCCGAGATGGCCTCGGCATTGCTGCAAATATTGGGGCTGATGTTGAAGAGGAAACGCCTCAGGCGAGCCGAGTTAGCATTGACATGCTCGGGCAGGTAAACACCGTGCCTCACGATGGGGAGCAGGGGCTCTGGCCCGAGCAAATGTTGCCAAATATCACACTTGCCAATCATGACGGCAATGGGCACATTGACCTTGCGACCGGGGGGGACATTCAGACGGGTACGCAGGCGCATCTCCGTCTCAGCCAAAAGGAGACCTTGTTGACCAACGGCACCCGCCTTGCGCTGAAGTTGGGGGTCCTTGTTGTCGCGCAGCAGGTTGCGGAAGCCCAAGTTGGTTGTGGGGTCAAAGAGGTAGAGGATGGAGGATGCGATGGCAAGGTGTTCCGCCCCTGGGCTATCTTCGCCCGAGCGACCGGGTTCATAATGCTCCCCAGCGTTGTCGTACAGGACGACGGAATAGGCTTCATCACTCTTGTTGATGTTGTAGATGAAGGGACGAGGCATGTCCGAAAAATGCTGGTGCCGCCATACCTTCTGATACAGGCTACCCTCCAAACGAGTCTTGCCCAAGTAGGCATCCAAGGGGCTCTTGCCCGTGAAGAGGCGCAAACTCATGTCATTGAGGATGGTGTTATTAATGGGGTCAGCATCGCGGAAGGGCACATTGAACTCGCGCGGTAACTCGCGGGAGAGCTGGTGCACGAGCGAGGCGAGGTAATAGGTCTTACCCGCAGCGGGAATGCCCACGAGCGAAAAGATGTGCTGCTTGCTCAAATCGAAGAAGGGGGGTAGCTTGTGGTGGCAGTGGGGGCAGGCAAATTCCGTGCAGGGCGAGCCCATGGAGTCGATGGGTAAGCCTTGCTCATTGGTGATACCGGGGGTGAATCGCAGGGGGGCATCTTCCCCCAGAAGCTCATCACCATACAAATCGGGATGGGTGGAGATGGCGAGTGCCTCCTTCTTATCCAACTTCTTCCAACAGTTCGGGCAGACGAAGATACGCTTCTTTGTCGCC
>JAWXTZ010000014.1:0-29253 GCA_044433085.1 Akkermansia sp. | reverse complement strand
ACGCGCGAATTCCAAGAAAAACTACTCAACTCAACCTCATCAATCACAGCATAAATTCACCCCTATCCTATTAATCTAAAAATTCATTGAGGCAATTTACAGAAAATTTCTTGCATTTCCAAGAAGATTTATCCGCTTTAGATAAATTTACTCGTCAATTGCTATTTCATAATAGGATATCTCAAAATTTATCCGCGCAAGAAAAAAGACAGTTAGCAAGAATTTCATTTCTTTATGGTTATAAACGGAAGTTATCAAGAAATTTTAACAAAAACATCAAAAATATAACAAGGTGCTGGGATTATGCATAAATCAAAGAAAAATATGGAGGCGTCATTCTCTAAAGTAAATAAATTTTTCCCTTTGCTAACAGATGTTTTACCGTATGAAACACCTTTCAAATTCTCTAATATAGATTTTTATCGCGCTTTAAAAAATTCGTATTATAATCAAGAGGAAAAGAATTACTCTCAATTCCGAAACAACACAAAGAAGCACTATACTGTTTATAATGAGAAGATAGAAACTTTTTTCTTTCAATCATATTTACCTAAAACGATAAGTGAATTATTGAGTACTAAGAAATATACTATACCGTATGATTATAATATTAAAAAACATGATTTAGATTTTAGAACAATTTCGCTTATACATCCAATAACACAGTGCAAAGTGTGTGACTTTTACGAAAAGTATAAGGACTCTATCTTGTACAATTGTGGAAAAAGCGACTATTCCATGAGATATCCTAAAAAAGTTGCTAGGTTGATACATAAAAATATGTCTAGTAAGAAAGCTAAATTGATTAGTGCTCACACAAGTTATAATGAAGGCGTAACTACTGACCTAAAAATTGATATAGCAGAGGATAACAAAAATGTTCAGCAAGAAGATTTAATCAGCACCTACTTTGTATATAATAAATATAATATTTTATATAAATTTTTCGATTCAGCGGAGTTAATTAATCTAGAGAAAAAGTATAAATACTACAAAAGTTTAGATATTGCTCGCTGTTTTAAAAGTATATACACCCATAGCATTGCATGGGCGGTAAAAGATAAACAGCACATAAAATCTAATCTCCAAGCAAAAAGAAAAACATTTGAGAACGCCTTTGATGAACTTGTTCAGAAATCAAATTTTAATGAAACTGCGGGCATTCCAATTGGGGCTGAGATATCACGAATATTCGCAGAAATAATTTTTCAAGATATAGATGTCAAACTTAAGAAAAAATTAAAAAGTTTAAATTGCGCGAGCTTTGAAATACGTAGATATGTAGATGATTATTTTGTTTTTTATAACGAAGAATCAACTTGTGAGGTTATTAAAGCGACATTAGTAGAATATTTGAAAGAATATAATTTATACCTTAATAAAGCCAAAGAAGAAATATACATAAGGCCTTTCGTTAATCAACAAACACTGGCTAAAAAGAAAACACGAGAAATCTTAAAAGATTTTTTTAATTCATATTATATCATTGATAAAGGGATTCTTAGGTGCGCTAATGTTATTAAGCCTCGTAGCAAAAAACATTTATTAGATGCCCTTCGGTCATTACTAATTGGTACAACAGTCGATTTTACTGATATTGTTAGTTATTTGCTTTCAATAATAAAAAGAGAGCTAATGGTTATTCTTGAGAAGTTATTGCTCAAAGCTTATGAGAAAAATGAAGACATGAAGCAGTTAAATATTAGATTATCTGCTTTTCTTAAAATTTTGGCAGAAGCTTCCTTTTATTTCTATTCTATGAGTAGTAAGGCTAGCACTACTTATCATTTATATAAAATAAATTTTCTCATCATTCAATCTGCTCGCTTGTTATCAACTGATTCTTGTAATGAACTAAAAAGAATCGTACATCGTGAAGTGGCTTTACTTCTTGAAGATATTGGGAATTCAAAAGACTTAATTTTAATTGAACAATTAGACTTAATTACTTTGCTGAGCATAGTAGAAGAAAAAGTTAAGTTGTCACAAGAGCGATTGCTTAGAATATTTAGTAATTCCGATATTCAAAATCATCACGAATTATCCTATTTTCATATTGTGTCGCTTATCGATTATATACACAAGAATTCTGGGTATGAAAACATCCAAAGGGAGATTGAGGCTTTAGTTCTATCAAAGTTGAAGCATCCTGAAGGATTAAGATGTACCGAAAATTTTTTATTATTAGTAGATTTGATTAAATGTCCTTATTTATCGGAAAAGGCAAAAGAAGAAATGTTAAAAGCAATTGGGCTAAAAAATAATATTTTAAAAGCTAAGAATGATATTCAGCAAAGGGTATGGTTTTATTCATGGGTAGAACAATTAGAATTAACCTCTTTACTTGAGTTAAAAGAATTGCAATTGGCTTATTCCTAATTTATAATGAATCCCTACATTCTCTGTACGCCAGTAAGGCGGGAGGCTGATGTTGACGGCGTGCCTTCAACTAGCCCAATATAGCATTTCACGAGATGAAGTAAGAACACTTATTAATCTTTTATTTGCTAACAGTAATGCACACACGAAGGGAGACATGTAGAAAGAGAGAGCATTTTGCTCTCTCTTTTCTATTTGTTTGTCAGATAGGGAGCTCCTTTTTTTAGAGACGCTCATTTTCTAAAAATAAATAAATATTCGTGGGCTAAGAGGAGAAAGTTGTATTTAACGCTATTGGTTTTCCAGTAACCTGTTGCTTTGCAGTTATGCTGCTGTTTCATGATGATTTCCTTGAGCTTAAATCCTGCTTGCTCAAAGATACGCATGACTTCAAAACTCATGGGGATGACATGTCCTTTTTGCCTTGTGTCACCCATTAAGATAGCACAGAATTTATCCGTTTTTAAGACACGGTGACATTCGGATGCTACGGCTTTCATTTGTTCTAGAAATTCGGGGACTTTGAGATGGGATAAATCGTCCTCCAAATCTTCGCTGTATTCTATGATATTGGCGTAGGGAGGGTGAGTGCAGATGAAATCGACACTGTCGCTGGCTATAAAGCTTAGATTGCGAGCATCTCCCTTTTTGAGGTAAACTTGCCCCGCGTTCTCCCACGGAAAATCGCATTTTTCGCGGCAGCGTTCGAGAGCAACATCATTGACATCGACCCCGATAATGTTGCGTCCGAGTAATTTTGCCTCCACTAAGGTAGTGCCCCCACCTGCAAACTGGTCGAGCACCTTATCCCCTTCTTGGGAGTAGCGAAGCAGTAGATTGCGGGGGATGTAGGGAGACCAATTGCCGCGCCATTTGGCATCATGGGTCGCCCAATTGCCGCGCTGTGGGAAACTCCATACGGAGGTCATTTCTAATTCGAAATCCTCTGGCTCCCATTTGGTGATTTTCTTTTTAGCCATGCGCTTAAATGAGTTTACCGAGGATGCCTTGTTCTAAGTCTTCAATGCAATAAAGATGCTCCAGCACCTCAAACGTTTCCATTAGATTATTGCGTGCAGACTTCCAGCCATGCCCATCTGTAAACCATACAAACTGGAAGTTAGGGATAGTCTTTGCCTCCAATGTAATTGTTTTATAGCTACGAGCTGTCTCGTTAAGTTTGGAGCCACCACTGGCATAAAAGTTCGTTTCAATGCCATAAACAGTCGTATCTGTTTTAATAACAAAATCAAATCGTTTTACAGTCTTTCCTTCGTTCGAAATGGCTGACAAATCGATTCCGAATTTCTCTTCAAGCTGTTGCGTCTTCATCTCCTTGAAGTAATTGACATCTTTTACATAGCCAGCCTTTTGGATGTAACTTTCGACCAAATCTTCCATTTGATGCCCACCCCGATTCTTTCGACCGTTGGAATCTAAACCAGCTTCTACGCCAAGCGCATAGTCGTAAAGGTTATTGATAAGGCGGTTGCTAATCAAATCAAACAAGCCTGTTTCGCGCATGAAGTATTTGTACTGCTCAACGGAATAATTCATCGTGCTAAACTGGTAATTAAAAGCTCCTTGAGAGTCTTGAGCATAAATTTCAGTATTTCGCACTGCGAGCAAAAGAGGAATACACTTTAAGGTCTCTGGGTATTGCGCAATGATACGCTCAAATTCAAGCTCGATATTTTTCGATGCGATGAGGGTATTGAGTATGTTTAACTCAACTTTTAAATTCTCAACGTTACGCACAACCTTCTCGAAATCGATGTAGTAGGTGTAACTGGAAATGCTATTTTTGAATTGGCTAAGCCAAGTATTGAAATCTCTCATAAAGTAGTTAGTAGTTAGAAATTAATAATTCACTGATTTTTCCGCGCGATGCGCTTTTAGAGTTAATCATGCGAGTTGCTTGAACTCGATTGATGTTGAAATCCTTGTATAGATTATCGAAAAAGTCATCGTCGACATCTACGTTCTTGGGGTCAGAGTTACTCAAAAGAAGCTTGGCTCCACGTGCATTCAATTTCATCGCGAATTCCGCGAGCTCAATTTGCTCTTTGTCCCCGAATTCCAGTTCGGAATACGAAGTAAAACTAGATGTCTGATTAAGTGGACGATAAGGAGGGTCAAAATACACAAAGGTGCTTTCATCGACAAATGACAAGACATCTTCATAGGGGGCACAATGCATATGGACTCCTTGGAGAGCTTTAGAAACAGCGCGGAGATTGGCTTCGTCGCAAATGCACGGATTTTTATAAGCTCCCATCGGGACATTATACAAGCCTCGTTTATTGACACGGTAGAGACCGTTAAAACAAGTTCGATTAAGGAAAATGAATAATGCAGCCTTTTCAACATTGAATAACTTTGAGCCTAAATCAAGCATGTTGAATTGAGCCCGTTTCTCGTAGTAATAAACCTTGCGTTTTTCGCTATCTAGTGGCAGATAGTAAGCCTGAAATTCTTGCAAGCGAGTTACAAGCTCATCAACATTTTGTTGAATGATACGATAAACATTGATAAGGTCAGCATTAATATCGCTGATATAAACTTCTTCTAATTGAAAGTTTGAGAGCATATCAAAAAGGACAGCACCGCCACCAACAAAAGGCTCAGCATACTTCGTTATTGTAGAGCCTAACCCTTCAGGATATACTTTGGTTATTTCATTCAACAGCTGACCTTTTCCGCCAGCCCATTTTACAAATGGCTTTATTGTCATATATTTCTATTACGTGCGACTTTGATAGAAGCCATAAAATAATAGAAAAAATAGTAGTCATTGCGAACACAACCCCTCATAGATTTTCGATTTACCAGCTTATCAAAAGTAGTATAATCGATCCATTATCAATAGCATAGTCGATCTACGTGTAGTCTAATCGATCCAAGAAATAAGATCAAGCTATTAGCTCATACTACTCCTTGAAACTTCGAGCCGCAGACAAAAGATAAACGTAGTGCTTCAATAAACAGCTTGCTAAATGATACAACTGAATTTATGAGATAGCGTAAAAAAGGGGAGGATGTCGTTCTCTTCATCCGTGAAAACAGACAGATGAAGCATAGCAAAACATCTCCTTATACATTCCTTGGTAAAGCTCGTTATATTCGGCACCAAGGTAGCCGCCCCATGAGTATCGAGTTAGAATTAGAACATTCCATGCCAGCACATGTGTTTAGTTATGCAGCTCAAGCCTTGTAGCAGATATATCAGCAAATCGCTCAAGGCTGATTCTTCGAATCTGCTTATGGGAGAGTTTTGAACCACCTACGGTCACTTGCCATGGGATGTTGCGAGTTGGGTCGTTACAATCGGTTTCGACGAGATAACAAGTGAGCGACCTATCATGAAGCAGCTTGTCTTGCATAATCATGAAGATGTCTCTACCCTTTTCAGAATTCATGGACGGGGCTTTTGGGGCGAAGCGGGTGTAGATTTTGGTGCTGCTATGGGTGTTCATACGGGAATCATCGTTTCATGTTGGATTATAGCATGAATAAAGTGAGATTGGCCCGATAAATGTGATATTTTTTGTCTCAGGACTTCTTATTTGGCGTTTTTATTTTTTTAATATTGCTATTGCAATAGATAAATAGCAAATGAAAATCATTAAGCAATCTTAGCGCAAGCTATTGATTATCTTTATTAATTAATGAAATTTTTCTATTTATTTTGATAAAAAACAGCAGGCTAATTTCGTTTCTATTAGTTTCTATCACAGCTTGAGTGATATATCAGTGATAGAAAGACATCAAAAGCCCAATGTTGGATAAATAGTTTAATATGTGTAACATATGATAATCATTTCTTTTGTTTAAGAACTCGGGTACAGGTATTTTAAATCATGTATCACCTCGAAAAGTGATAGATAGGAATAGAAAAAGCTCACGGATTCGTTGAATGAATCCGTGAGCTTGAAATTTGTTTAGAACAAGCCGTGTTTTGAAGTAGGATTACTTCATTTTAGCCTTCGCATTGGCGATGCACCTTGACTGAAGTCTTGAGGCATCACACGAAGGTTAAGCGCTTGCGCTTATTCCCATTCGATGGATGCGGGGGGCTTGGTGGAGATATCGTAGAGGACGCGGTTGATGCCGGAGACCTCGTTGAGGATACGGTTGCTGGCTTCCTTGAGGAGATCGTAGGGGAGCTGGACCCAGTCGGCGGTCATGGCATCTTCGGAGACGATGGCGCGGAGATTGGTGGCCCACTCGTAGGAACGTTCGTCACCCTTGACACCTACCGTTTTGACGGGGATGAGACCCGCGTAGGATTGCCAGCACTTGTCGTACCAGCCCCACTTGTGGAGCGTGCCGATGAAGATAGCATCACATTCGCGGATGATGTCAAGCTTGTCCTTGCTCACCTCACCGGGGCAACGGACAGCGAGACCGGGGCCGGGGAAAGGATGGCGCATCAAGATGCGGGATTCGATACCCATGCTGGCACCCAGTTCGCGCACTTCATCCTTAAAGAGGAAAGCGAGAGGCTCGATAACCTTACCTTGGGCTTGGAGCTCAAGAACACGTTCCACGCGGTTGTGGTGAGTCTTGATGACAGAAGCCTTACTCTTCGCATTGGAAGCACTTTCGATAACATCGGGGTAGAGCGTACCTTGGGCAAGCATCTCGGCATCACCAACAGCATCCCAGAACACATCGAGGAAGAGATTGCCAATGATACGACGCTTCTTTTCAGGATTACCCTCACCAGCGAGCGCATCGAGGAAGCGGTCGGCAGCATCAATCGTCTCAATCTCGACACCCATGGCAGCGAAATTGCGTTGAACCTCTTCAGCCTCATCCTTACGAAGAAGGCCATTGTCGACAAAAATGCAGCGGACATTGACACCAGCCTCGTGAAGAAGAACAGCCAGAACCGTACTATCAACACCACCGGAAACACCGCAGACAACCTGCTTGGAGCCTACCTTCTCGCGAATCTCTTCGATGAGCTCGCGCTTGAAATCGCCAATATCGAACTTGACGAGATTATCAGCAAGGGAGAGGAAATTGGCAAGAATCGTACGACCCTCGTGACTGTGAGTCACCTCGGGGTGGAACTGAATACCATACATACGATCACTCCACTTTAAAGAAACAGGAACACCCTCGGCATTGCGAGCAATGACAGAGCAACCCTCGGAAAGCTGGTCAACCGTATCACTATGGCTCATCCACACTTGAGAAGAAGGAGACATATTGGCATAGAGATCGGCACCGGGTTCAGGGATGAGGTCAGCTGGGCCGTACTCACGCTTATTACTGGGGCGAACCGTACCACCATGCTTGATGGTGAGCAACTGCATACCATAGCAAACACCGAGAACGGGGACATTGAGGCTTTGGAGCCACGCGAAATCGATGTCGGGGGCATCGGCATCGGAAGTACTGCTGGGGCCACCGGAAAGGATGACGGCACCGGGTTCACAGATTTCGTGAATATCCTCGGTGGCATAGAGTTTGGCGAGGAAGCCCAGTTCGCGTACTCGTCTGACGATGAGTTGGGTATACTGGGAGCCATAGTCGATAACGGCAACGATGTTTTTTGGTGTCATAGTTATGGGGGGATTATAGCAGTTATGAGTTGATGGAGCAAGCTTTAAGGTGGGGGATGCCACGAAAAGAAAAAATAGAGCTGCGAAGCAGCGGCAAAGGGTGTTCAGAGGGTCGCAGACCCTTTGATGGGGGTGAGCGCTGCGTAGCAGTGCGAGGGTCAGATTGCGGCTGAGCAATGCTGAGACGACGAAAGTCTGGGACACTTCCCAGACGGCGACGCGTAGCGGCGTGAGGAGGAAGAGCCCCCCTTTGCTAGCAGTGAGAACCAGCTACACCTAATTAGCAAACGCCCGTGAGGCAAGCCAAGCATGGTAGTTCCCGCCAAGTTCTCACTGCTTCTAAATCTTCTTCGACCGAAGGTCGCTAGCTTCTTCCGTGGCAAACGCGTTAGCGGGAAAGCGGGGGTTTACGCTTCGCGCTTGCCACGGAGACAAGTGCGACCTTCGCGCGGGGAGGTAGGGGTCGCCCAACTGGGCGAGTGGCTTGGGGGCTTGGCTTGCCACTCGGGCGTGTGCATGGATACAGGGGAGGGTCAGTTGGGCGACTGCAAAGGATGCTGCGCATCCTTTGCTTGATTGTCTCGCCGACGGGCGTCTCCGACGGGCGGGCTTCGCCCTGCACCCACTGGGGGCGCGCCCCCAGACCCGCTCACGATGCTGCGCATCGTTGCCTGCTATCGGGCGCTCTGTGTAATGCAACGGGGGGCGCATGCCCACTCGCACGCACCCCCCCAATCACTCAGTTCATATTCA
The DNA here is from genome assembly GCA_044433085.1 of Akkermansia sp. Classification (GTDB taxonomy): domain Bacteria; phylum Verrucomicrobiota; class Verrucomicrobiia; order Verrucomicrobiales; family Akkermansiaceae; genus Akkermansia. The sequence continues at coordinate 20,548 of JAWXTZ010000014.1, read as the reverse complement.
ACTGATACAGCGGTTTATTATTATTCGCTGGATCCAAAATCGCAAAGGCCTCTCGATGGATACTACTGTCACTTCGGAATATCAATCGTCCCGCACACTGGCGTTCCAATTCCATCAGCAGTTTCGCATCCTCATTCTTAAATCTCGACAGCACGTCACTGTTAATCACAACAATCATATCACCCACGGTGTTACGGTGTTTCATAATCGTTGCCCGAATCTGTCGCTGAATCTCAACACTCATGGTCATGACGCTCTTAATGCGCCCACGCCCATGGCAGTAAGGACAATGGTCGTTCACATAGTCCAGCAGCGATTCGTTAATGCGTTGACGTGTCATTTCCATCAACCCAATAGGCGTGATTTGCATAACCTGCGTCTTCGCCTTATCGCGCTTCAAGGCATCCTTCATGGCTTTATAGACGGCCATTTGGTCCTTGCGGTGCCTCATATCAATAAAGTCCACCACGACTAGACCACCGATATTCCTCAGTCGCAATTGACGGCCAATTTCTCGTGCTGATTCCAGATTGGTTTCTAGAATGGTTTTGTCCAAGTCTTTATTGCCTTTATTACGCCCCGTGTTAATGTCAATGGCAATCAATGCTTCGGTTTCATCAATGACCAGATACCCACCACAGGGCAGGTGCACTTGGCGTTGGAAGGCTTCGTTGATTTGCTTTTGTACCCCCAGTTCTTCAAAGATGGGCCCACGTGTCTGCAGGTGCTGAATCAGTCGCTTGGAACGTCGGGAGATGCCCCCAGCAATTTCTTGCATGCGCTGCGTTGTCTCCAGATTATCACAGATGATTTTATCAACATTGTCGGTCAGGAAGTCACGCGCGGTGCGTTCAATCAAGTCTGGCTCGCGGTACACGCAAACGGGTGCTTGCTTGCTATTTGCTTTAACTTCTACATCATTCCATTGTTGCAGTAGCATGGCTAAGTCGCGCACAAAGTGGCGGAAGCGTTGCCCCTGTGCCACGGTTCGCATGATGATGCCCATGCCATCGGGGATGTTGAGTTTTTGGATGATTTGGCGCAGGCGTTGACGCTCCTTCGGGTCGTCAATTTTGCGGGAGATGCCAAATTGGTCGGTAAAGGGCATCAGTACGATATATCGCCCTGCTAAGGAGATGTTTGTGGTGACGCGTGGTCCCTTGGAGCTGATGGAGCCCTTGGTGACTTGTACCATGATTTCTGACCCGATGGGGTAGATGTCAGGGATGTCCTTGCTGGTGATTTTTTTGGCTTGTTTCTTGGGGCGGTTCTCACGTTGAATTTCCTCCAAGGAGGAGTCCAAGGCGAGCGGAAGCGCGTCCCAGAAGTGCAAGAAGGAGTTCTTCTCGTAGCCGATATCGACAAACATGGCCTTAAGACCAGGTTCGATGTTTTTGACTCGGCCTTTAAAGATGCCGCCGACGATGTTATCTTCGCCTTCGCGTTCGATGCTGTATTCTTCCAGCACGCCATTTTCGAGTAGGGCTACTCGGCGTTCCAGTTTTTCAGCATTGATGACAAGAGTCGTACCCTGCTTGGGGTCGCTTTGTCCGAACCCAAACACGCGTTTCACTGAATTGATCATTTTGGAAAAGAGTGACAAGATTGTAGAGATGGTTAAAAATGATGCCTAGGGGGGGGATGACTACCAATGGTATGTATCAGGATGCGACAAGAAACTAAGCTTTGATTCTAAGCTTCTTAGCTACACCACCTCAGGTATTGAGGTGGCATGACGCATCTAACAATGTGATTAGTCTTCAAAGACGGAGTCGAACTCCTGAAGGTACTTGCCAGTGCCTTCAGCAACCGCTCCTAAGGGATCTTCTGAGATAAAGATAGGCAATCCCGTTTGCTCATGGAGCAAGTCGCTCAGGCCGCGCAACAAGGCGCCACCACCCGCGACGGTGATGCCTCGATCATAGAGGTCACTTGCCAGTTCTGGCGGACAGTGATCGAGCGTTTGGCGGACGGCATTAACGATGATATCGAGCTTATCTTGAAGAGCTTCTCGAATATCCTCGGAGCGAATCCATATGGTCTTGGGAAGACCAGTGCCACGGTCACGACCCTTAACCTCCATCTGCAATTCCTCTTGCAGGGGGTGGGCGGAGCCGATACGAATTTTGATATCCTCGGCGGTACGAGGGCCGACAAGGAGGTTGTGTGAGGTTTGCATGTAGCGGATGATGGTATCATCCAAGGCATCGCCACCGCATTTAACGGATTGACTATAAACGATACCAGAGAGGGATATAATGGCGACTTCCGTCGTACCACCGCCAATGTCAACAATCATGTTGCCAACGGGTTCGGAGACAGGCATGCCAACACCTATGGCTGCTGCCATGGGCTCTTCGATGAGTTCTACGCGAATCGCACCAGCATTTTCTGCGGATTCTTCAATGGCGCGACGTTCCACTTCGGTGATGCCACTGGGGTGGGCAATCAGGATGCGTGGACCACGCAGACGACGGCGTTGTGTGGCCTTTTTGATGAAGTAGCTCACCATTTCTTCAGCCACCTTAAAGTCAGCAATAACGCCATCTTTCAGGGGGCGAATGGCAACCACGCTGCCAGGGGTACGACCGACCATGTTCTTGGCTTCTTCGCCAACGGCCTTAACCTTATCGCCCTTGATGGCGACAACGGATGGCTCCCGCAGAACAATACCTTGATTTTTGATGTAAATCAAGGTGTTAGCGGTGCCAAGATCAATCCCGATGTCGTAGGACAACAAATCGGTGATCTTCTTAAAAATACGTAACATGTTAATGAAAAGTGTTGTGGAGGATTGGGGGGCTCATCCCCGCTAGATGGGCGGAGATGGGGGTAGAAACAGCCGAAGGAAACTGTTATTCGTCAAGCTTTTCTGTCCGCGAGTTTTCCGTTTCACGGGAATGAACTGTGAGCCGAAGACAGGGGGAAGCCGACGATGTATTTCGACTTTATCTCTCGTGGGAGTTTAGAGAGGCAATGCGCCACTGTCAAGCTTATTCTTTTATTAGGACGCGATTATCGCGCAGCATTCTGCTTCGCTCCAATGGGGAACTTAGTCGCTTCGCTTCAATGGGAAATTGGGAATTGGGAATTGGGAATTAAAATAGTGTGCCCTAACGGGCAGGGATGCAAAGCCAGTTCATCGGCGCATTTGCTTTGCCCCCTACCCTCGGGCGATAGCCCGCTAATTTGTAATTCCCAATTCCCAATTCCCCATTCCCCTTATATTGGAGCGAAGCGAAGCGCAGCGACATTTAAGCTTGCCAAGCCTAGCTAATTTTGCAAAGATTGTCACGTAGTGGTGTAGATATTATCCATCCATCTGCGTTTTCCTTGAATAGAACTCTTCTCGCATGAAATTATTTTACCGATTATTGACAATCGTACTCATCGCAACTGCCCTTGTGGGTGGATGGCATTGGTACTCCGCTGAAGCGGAAACACGAATTGAATTTAAGACCGTCGCGCTTTCCCGCGGTGACTTTTTGGAAAAGGTCCAAGCTACAGGCACCTTGGAACCACAGGAAATTGTGGATGTGGGCTCGCAGGTGACAGGTGAAATCATGGAATTTGGGGTCGATGCTGACGGCAAGGTTGTGGATTACGGCAGTGAAGTCAAGGCGGGACAATTGCTCGCCCGCATTGATGACACCGTGGTGGAGCTGACCATCAAACGCTACGAAGCTTCGGTAGCGCAAGCCAAGGCCTCGATTTTAACCGCGAATGCCAGCGTATCCAAGGCTAAGGCCGATATTTTACAATCAACCGCCAACAACGACAAGGCGCAACGCAATTTGGAGCGCGCCAACCAACTGGGCGTTGGGGAGGCCCTCTCCCAAATGAGTTATGATGAGTATGTCGCAACAGCCGACACCGCAGCCGCCGCGTTAGAATCATCCAAAGCAGGGCTTGAATCCGCCCTTGCCTCCGTCGCGCAGGCTGAGGCACAACTCCAAAGTGCCCAAGCGCAACTCGACTCCGAGCTGCGCAACCGCGACTACACCCAAATCACCACACCGGTGGATGGCACCATCATCGTGCGCCAAGTCAGCGTGGGTCAAACCGTGGTCAGCAGCATGAGTGCGACCACCCTCTTCCTCGTTGCCCGCGATTTGACCAAGATGCAAATCTGGACAAGCGTCAACGAAGTGGACATCGCCAAGATTAAGACAGGACAAAAGGTCGAGTACACGGTCGATGGCATCCCAAACGAAACATTTTTAGGCGTCGTCAACAAGGTGCGTCCCAACGCAACCATGAGCTCCAACGTCGTGACCTACGTGGTGGAGATTGATATTGAAAACCCCGACCGCAAATTGCTGCCCTACATGAGTGCGCAGGCCAACTTCATCGTCAAGGAAGAGCAGGATGTCCTACTCGTCCCCAACGAGGCCCTTGCCTTTAAGCCCTCTACCGAATACATTGCCGAGGGCGTTGACAGCTCGCTGGCGCGTGGCATGGGTGCCAAGCGTGGCCCTAGGGGGGGCAAAGGTCGCCCCGATGGTGCTGGCCCACCCAGTGGCAAAGCTCGCCCCGAGGGGATGGGCAAACGCCCCGAATCAGCCCCCAGCGATGGGCGAGACATCCAAACCCTTTGGGTGGCGACAGCCGAGCAAAAGTTACGCCCCATCAAGGTTCTTCGTGTAGATGCCAATGGCACCCAATCCATCATCCAAGCCCTGCCTGATAGCGAACTGCGCGAAGGCATGGAGTTTGTGACCGCTGTTCAAGTCATCGAAGAAAAAGAGGAGGCAACGGACAGCAAGGGGCTGCTGGAAATGAAACGCCCCGAACGTCGCAAACAAGGTACGGGCGAAGACTCCAAGGGTGGTGATGACAAAAAGGGGGACGATGGTCCTAAAGGCGATGGCCCCCCACGTGACTAAGAGCAGCTTGAGCACCTTACCCAATCAAGAATCATGATTGAACTACGCGACATCACCAAGGTCTACCACCTCGGAGAAATGGACTTATCCGTCCTCAACGGCATCTCACTGCGCATTGATGATGGTGAGTTCGTCTCGCTGACGGGTGCCTCGGGCTCGGGCAAGTCCACCCTGATGAACATCCTCGGTTGCCTTGACCGCCCCACGGCTGGCACCTTCATCATTGATGGCAAAGACGCATCCAACCTCAATGTGGATGAGCGCGCCCGCCTGCGCAACGAGCGCATTGGCTTCGTCTTCCAAAATTTTAATCTTTTGCCCCGCACCACCGCGCTAGAAAACGTGATGATGCCTGCCAACTACTCCCACCCCGCCCGCACCCGTGCCGAGATTAAGGAGCACGCTATCGAGCTACTCAAACTCGTGGGGCTAGAGGATCGCATGCACCACACCCCCGCGCAGCTTTCGGGTGGTCAGCAGCAGCGCGTCGCCATCGCCCGCTCGCTGATTAGCAACCCTGGTATCTTGCTGGCGGATGAACCCACGGGTAACTTGGACTCCACCACCTCGGTGGAAGTACTCAACATGTTCCGTGACCTCAACCGCAAAAAAGGCATCACCATCATCATCGTCACCCACGACCCCAAGACCGCCGCCTTCACCGACCGCGCCATCAACATGTGTGATGGTCTTATCACCAGCGGCATCTCGGAAGACCTGCACGAAATCTCGATTTCATGAAAATCCTCACCCTCCTCTACACCTGCCTCATCGCCCTGACGCGTAACCCCATGCGCGCCATCCTGACCGTGCTGGGCATCGTCATTGGCATCGCAGCCGTCGTTGCCATTATGGAAATTGGCGCGGGCTCGCGCCGCCAAATTAAAGAATCCGTCGCCTCCTTGGGGGCCGATGTGGTGATGGCCATGCCAGCCGCCATGCAGACATCGGGTGTCAACACGGGGGCTGGTGGCAAGGCCTCCATGTACGCCAGCGACTGTGATGCCGTGATGGCTACCTGCCAAAACACCGTACTGGCGGCATCCCCCTCCATCCGCGCCAACGCGCAAATCATCGCCAATGGCGTCAACTGGAAACCCGACTCCATCGCCAGCGGTAATGAAAGCTACCTCTCCATCGAAAACTGGACCATTGCCGAAGGGCAAGGCTTCACCAAAGACATGGTTGACCGCGCGGATAACGTCTGCGTGATTGGCCAGACCATCAAGGAGGAAGTCTTTGGTGGCGAAAGCCCCATTGGTCAAGAGATGCGCATCCGCGACGTCATCTTCACCGTCATTGGCGTGTTGGAGGAAAAGGGGGCGGGCTTCTCGGGCAATGACCAAGACGACACCGTCATCATGCCATGGTCAAGCATGCGCATCCGCCTGATGGGCTCACCCAGCGCAGCAACACTTGCCACGCCAACCGCATCATCCAACACAGGCGTATCAGCAACCAACGCCTTCGCCACAACATCCGTCAAATACTACCCTGGGGTGGACTTGCAACCCTACGCAAACGCCCCACACCCCCTGCGCACACGAACCGTCAACGCCCTCATCTTCAAAATTAAGAATCAGGAAGATGCGACCGAAGCCATGGATGAAATCACCGTCGCCCTGCGCGCTGCCCACGGACTCGAAGTTGGACAGCTGGATGACTTCATGCTGCGCGACCGCTCTGGCTTTACCAAAATGGTCTCCAGCACGTCAGAGACCGTCAGCTCCCTGCTGCTAGTCGTCGCCATGATTTCACTTGTCGTGGGTGGGGTAGGCATCATGAACATCATGATGGTCTCCGTCACCGAACGCACACGCGAAATTGGTCTACGCATGGCCGTTGGGGCAAGACCCCGCGACATCATGGCTCAATTCTTGTTGGAAGCCATCATGCTTTGCCTTGTTGGTGGCATCATCGGCATCATGGTTGGGCGACTCGCCTCCACCATCGTCAGCATGAACAAGGGGTGGATGTTGGAGCGATCCACCGAAGCCATCATCCTCTCCGTCTCCACAGCCGTCGTCATCGGCATCGTCTTTGGCTGGTACCCCGCCTACAAAGCCTCGCGCATGGACCCCATCGACGCACTGCGCCACGAATAAACATCTCCCCACCTTTCCACACCGCCCCCCCATGAACAACTTTTCCTTATTCTATATTGCCCCCCTTGCCCTTTTGCTGAGCAGCTGCATGATGGGACCCGATTTTGAAGGAGCCCCATCCCAAAACCTACCAGCAACATGGGTCAACGCCATGCCCCCATCAACCAGTGAAGGAAGCTTAGAAACATGGTGGAAGCAATTCAACGACCCGCAACTCGACCGACTGATTGCCACCGGCTTTGCCAATAACCCCGACATGATTAAGGCCGCACTCGCCATCAACAGCGCAGAAGCCGCCTTGCGGAGCACCAAGAGCAGCCTATTCCCAACAGACAGCGCACGCATGGGCGGCAGCAACGTCGGCAATAGCAACAGCCCCACCAGCCATGGACAATGGAGTGGCAGCCTATCGCTAGCATGGACACCAGACATCTGGGGCGGAACAAGACGAGAAATACAAGCCGCCGTCGCCAACCTAGGCAGTAGCACCGCGGCAGCAGCAGCCACACGAACAGCCTTGGCATCAGGCATCGCAACCACCTACTTCAACTGGATTGACGCCAAAGCGGGACTAATCATCGTCAAAAAGCAGCTCACCTACCAAGAAAAAACCTATGAAGTCGTCAAAGACCGAGTCGCAGCGGGATTCCAAAGTGAACTAGACCTGCAACAAGCACTGAGCGTCATCCTGACCACGCGAGCCGCCATCCCCACCTTAGAAGCAGCTGTACGGAATGATGAGAACGCCCTAGCCATCTACTTGGGCACCACCATCGACCAAATCAAGTTAAGCATGCCAGCGCATCAACTCTTGAGGCGAGAACCACGTGTACCGACCAACCTACCCTCGGATTTGCTGCGTCGCCGACCAGACATCGTGCAAGCGGAATATAACATCCAAGCCAGCTGCGCCAAAGTGGGGGTAGCAGTGGCAAACTTATTCCCGAGCATCAGCTTGACTGGGAATGCTAGTGCGGGATCGGGCAGTGACTTTTCGGACTTCTTCACAGGCTCAACGTGGAGTTTAGGTGCAGCAGCTAGCAGCAACATCTTTAATCGAGTGGCCTTAAATGAGGCGGTGAACATGGCTGAATTGAGTCAAGAGAGCAGCGTGCAGAACTATCGCAAGACCGTGCTTGCGGCCTTTGCGGAAGTGGAGGCTGAATTGATTACCTATGCCCAACTGGTTGAGCAGCTGCCGCAGTATGAGGCCTCGGCAGAGGCGAACAAGAAGGCTGCTGAATTATCCTTACGACTTTATAACACAGGGAATGCGGACTTTTTGAATGTGGCGACTGCGGAGAAGGCGTGGTTATCGGCTGAGTTGACGGTGATTTCGACGCGTCAGAAGATTCGGCAGAGCTTAGCGCGCCTGTGCACCGCGATGGGCGGTGGATATGAGGTGAAGTGAGCTTGTGCTCGCCAGCAAAATCAAACAAAAGGGTCAAGGGATGACAATCCCTTGTGGGTGCAGGGTGAAACCCTGCTGGATTCCAAAGGCAAAGCCTTTGGTGGGGACTGGGGCAAAGCCCCAGAGTCGCCCAACTGACCCTCCCCAGTATCAAAGTCAAGCCCGCGTGGCAAGCCTGAAGCAACTTGGGCTTTGCCCAAACCCAGCGGGGCTTTGCCCCACACCCCACCAAAGGCTTTGCCTTTGGAATCCAGCGGGGCTTTGCCCCTGCACCCCAGCAGGACTTACCGTCCTGCACCTGTCTTCTTTGCGGCTTCTTTTCATTTGCTACGCGGCTCCCCCCCCATTATCGGCTTTACATCAGACCCATTTTCCGCTATCCTTATCCTCGCAAGGTTAGTGCTTTTCTGCTAGCCCATAACGTTCCTTTTAGCCCTATGATGACCGCCGCGCAAATTCGCCAAAGTTTCCTCGATTTCTTCGCCGAAAAACAACACACTGTTGTCCCTTCCGCTTCCCTCATGCCCCAAAGCCCCGGCCTTCTCTTCACCAATGCCGGCATGAACCAGTTCGTCCCCTACTTCTTAGGCGTTTGGACCGCCCCATGGTCCCCCGCCCGCGCTTGCGATACCCAAAAGTGTATCCGCGCTGGTGGTAAACACAATGACTTGGAGGATGTCGGTCAAGATTCCTACCACCACACCTTCTTCGAGATGCTCGGTAACTGGTCCTTCGGCGATTACTTCAAAAAGGAGGCCATCGAGTGGTCTTGGGAGCTCGTTGTCGGTCGCTGGGGCTTCCCCGCAGAACGTCTCTACGCCACGGTCTACGCCCCCAAGGAGGGTGACCCCGGTGAGTTTGACCAAGAGGCTTACGATTTTTGGAAGGCTCTCTTCGAGTCCAAGGGGCTTGACCCCAAGGTTCACATTGTCCACGGTAATGTGAAGGATAATTTCTGGATGATGGGCGAAACAGGCCCCTGTGGCCCCTGCTCCGAGCTCCACGTCGACCTCAGCCCCAATGGTGATACCGCGGGTAAGCTGGTCAATGGTGACAGCGATCAATGCATGGAGATTTGGAACTTGGTCTTCATTCAGTACAATGCCGAAAGTGATGGCACTTTCCGCAATCTCCCCGCTTGCCATGTTGACACGGGCATGGGCTTTGAGCGCGCTGCTGCGATGATGCAGTGCACCAAGGGGTTCACCGATTTCAATCAACGTATCTCCAACTACAACACCGATGTCTTCCACCCCATCTTCCGCAAGTTGGAGGAGATTTCTGGTCGCAAGTACATCGACCTCTACGCCGCTGAAGCGACTCCCGAGCAGCAGGAAACGCTGCGTGAGAGTGTTGCCTTCCGCGTGATTGCTGACCACATCCGCACGCTGAGCTTCTCCATCGCTGATGGGATTCTCCCCGGCAATGCTGGTCGCAACTATGTCTTGCGCCGCATCTTGCGCCGTGCCGTCCGCTATGGTCGTACGCTGGGGCTGAAGGATCAGGCCTTCCTTTACAAGTTGGTGGACTCCCTCGCTGCCGAGATGGGTCGCGTGTTCCCCGAGCTTGTCGGTCGTTCTGCTAGCATCAAGGAGGTGCTTCAACGCGAAGAAAATAGCTTTAATGAGACGCTTGACCGCGGTCTTGATCTCTTTGATAAGGAGGTCGCTGCCTCTGGCGAAATCAGCGGTGCTTTCGCCTTCAAGCTTTATGACACCTACGGTTTCCCCATCGACTTAACGGCTTTGATGGCTCGTGAGCAAGATATCAAGATTGATGAAGCTGGGTTCGAGGAGCTCATGGAGCAACAACGCGCCCGCGCCCGCGCTGCCCAGCGCAAGACGGTTGTGCGCGCCCTTGACCTCAAGACGGATGCCCAAACCCAATTCACGGGCTACACAAACGATGTTTGCACCACCAAGGTGCTGGAACTCCACAAGGATGAAGATACCCTGTACGTCATCACCGAGATGAGCCCCTTCTATGCCGAAATGGGTGGTCAGGTCAGCGATGGTGGCAGCATCACGATTGCTGGCGAAACTCACCCTGTCTTAGGTGTTCAGCAGATTGGTCAAGCCCGCGCCCACATGATTGCGGATGATGGTAGCTTTAGCCTTTCCGTCGGTGATGAAGTTGTTTTGACCCTCGACACGATTCGTCGTCGTTCAATCGAATCCAACCACACCGCTACCCACTTGCTGCACAAGGCACTCAATACCTTGGTGAGCAGTGATATCGCCCAACAAGGCTCCTTGGTGGATGCTGACCGCTTGCGCTTTGATGTCAGCAGTGGCGCCATCTCCAAGCAAGACCTTCGCCGCGTCGAAGAGCTTGTCAACCAATGGATTGATGAAGATTTATCCCTCTGCTGCGATGAGTACGCCATGGACACCATCAAGCAACACCCCGAAATTTGCCAGTTCTTTGGTGATAAGTATGGTGATGTGGTTCGCTTGGTTCAGGTTGGTGGTTCTTCTGGTCAGTTTGATGGTGTTTCAATGGAGCTTTGCGGTGGCACCCACGCCGCCCGCACGGGTCAATTGAAGTTCTTCCGCATCAAGTCGGAGGGGGCCATCGCCAGTGGTGTTCGCCGTATTGAGGCGATGACTGGTCGCGATGCCTACGATTCCGTCCGCGAGCAGGTGGAGGCCGCCATGCCCGAAATGGCTGATTGCTTGGAAAAGATTAAGGAGCTCAACCACAAGTTGGCAGCTGCCGATCTTGCCACCATCCCCCTGCCCAAGATGGACAACCACCCCGCCCAAATGGCGATGGAGGCTAAATCCATCAAGAATATCAACCGCTACATGGACGAGTTCTTTGCCCACGCGGCTTCCCTGAAGTCCCAGTTGCTGGATGGCGAAAAGCGCCTCAAGAAGAAGCAAGCCGCCGCCGCCGCAGGCATGGCCGACGCCCTCTTGAGTGAATATTTTGAAGCAAACGCCAACTCCAAACGCCTTGTTTTAAGTGTCGAAGGTAGCAACGATTTGCTCACCGAGCTCTTCAATGGTCTGCGCAAGCGTCAGTTTGATGGTGCCGCCTTCCTCATTGTTGATGATGGCTCATCCATCGCGCTGGGTGCATCCTGCGGTGCCGAGGCACAAGCAGCTGGCTTCAAGGCTGGTGATCTCATCCGCAATCTCGCCCCCATCGTCGGTGGCAAGGGCGGCGGCAAGGCCGACATGGCTCGCGGCTCAGGCAAGCTGCGCGAAGCCCTCACCGAACTCGTTTCCCAAGCCCAAAGCGCTCTCAATTGAGAGCGCTTTAGTGCCCCTTGTCATCACAACACCTCACTACATCAAAAAGCCATCGCACTTGCTTAGCTCCCCCGCCCCTAAGGGCGCTAAATTCTAATTCCCAATTCCCAATTCCCAATTCCCAATTCCCCATTCCCCATTTAACAAAATGAACTCTCAACCACCAGTCTTTCCTGACGAACCCAAAATCCCCATCCTGCCCAACATGTTGACGGCAGGCAACCTCATCTGCGGTTTCTTCTCCATCCTCACCATCTTTAAGGGGATGAAGCTTGACCCCGGCTCTGCCGCTGCGTTTGAGTACTACCAACTGGCGACCTACTACATTTTTGCCGCCTGCATCTTCGACCTCTTGGATGGTCGCGTCGCACGCATGTGCAACAGCGATGGTCCCTTTGGGCGCGAATTTGACTCCATTGCTGATGTGGTGAGCTTTGGCTTAGCACCCGCCCTGCTGCTCTCGCAAGCAGTGCTCATCAAGCTGCCCTACCCCCATGTGGGTGATGCGGTGGCCATTATTTACTTGCTCTGTGCCGCGCTGCGCTTAGCCCGATTCAACTGCATGGCCGCAGCCCCTCGTAAGCCCAACCAAAGCAGCGACTTTGTCGGTTTACCCGTCCCCATGGCAGCAGGTGCCGTCGTCAGCATGATGTACTTGGTCATCGACGTGACCGATAACCGCAACATGATCATCTCCCTACCATGGCAAATCGCCATGGCCGTCAGCATGACCTTAGTCTCGCTACTGATGATGAGCCGTGTGATTTACCCCAGCTTCAAGCATGTGAATGGGGAAAAACGTGGTACAACCCTCGGCATCTTGGGTGTGGTCTGCGTGATTTTTGCCCTCATCTTCTTCCCTTGGCTCGTGCCTGCCATCCTCTTCATGGTCTACCTGCTCTATGGGCTTGTGGTTCGCCCCTGCCTGACCCGCGCCATGCGGCGCAAGTTAGAGGCCATGGATGAATGAGCCACCCCACACTACTACCCTACCCACCTAACAAACTCTTAAGCAAATGATTAAACACCTCTCTCCCCTCTTCCTTTGCGCGCTTCTGTTATGCCCCTTAAGCTCGGCTCAAGAGCCAGCCCAAGCCGACACCCCCGCGGCACCAACTCAAGATAGGCACGAGCCCCGCTACAAGGAGGCCATCGCGCTGATTGCAACTCGCGAAGAAGCCAATATGAAAAAGGGCATCCCCATGCTCACTGAATTGGCAGAATCAGCTTACGCGCCCGCCCTCGACTCCCTCGCCTTCTGCTACTTGACTGGCTTGGGGGTGGAGCGCAATGACGAAGCGGGTGCCAAGCTTTACGCCCAAGCCGTCGACCAAGGCTACACCCCCTCCATCAAAGGTCTTGCAGAATGCTATCAAAAGGGCTTAGGGGTCGAAAAAGACATCGCCTACGCCCAGCACCTCTACATGCGACTGGTCTCCATGGGTGACTACAGCGTCACCAGCATCATTGGCTCCTATTACGCCCAAGGGCTCTATGGCGTCTCGGACAGCCTTGCCGCGGTCGCATGGTACCGCCTTGGTTATGAGCATGATGATTTAGCCTCAAGCCGCCAGATGGCCATCGCCCTCAACAATGGTCAGGGAGTTGAGAAGGATGAACTAGCCGCCTACAAGATCTACAAAAAACTAGCCACCGAACGTCAGGATGGACGCTCATGGGGCATGATGGGGCTCTACCACTGGGCGGGCAAGGTCGTTGATATGGATAAAGAATTATCCATCAAATACTTCCGCAAAGGAGCCGCCGCCAATGACCCCGATTCAAAGCGTTACCTAGCCTACGCCTACCGCGATGGTCAGGCCGTGAGCAAGCAATCGGCTACCGCCTTCTCCATGCTGCAAGAACTCGCCTACGAAGGGCAAGCCATAGCGCAATTGGATGCCGCCTTGATGCTGAAGGAAGGAGATGGCATTCCCCAAAATTTTGAAGAAGCCTACAAACTCTTTAAGATGGCAAGCGACCAAGGCTTCATGCCAGCTACCCTAGAACTGGCCAAGGCTAAGCTAAAAGGTCGCGGCTGCGAGCTAGACGAGGCAGGAGCCATCAAATACCTCGAATTATGCGAGCAGAACGGCAGCAGTGCCGCCGCCCTCTTGCTCGTCATCTGCCAGCGCGAAGGCAAGGGAATGGAAGCCAACCCCGCCAAAGCGCACGAGATGCTCATCGACCTTGCCCAAAAGAAATGCTTTGGTGCCAACTACGAGCTGGGACGCGACTTAGAGAAGGGTCGTGGCGTTAAGGCTGACCCCGCACAAGCCCAAAAGTACTACCAAAAGGCGCAGGATGAGGGCGACACGCGCGCCAAGGAAAAGCTGCACTAATGGAAGTGAGGCGCAGCTTTTTGCATCCCAATCTTGCCAAGCTCTATTGCTTATGGTAGTCTATCGGGATGCAAGATTCACCCCAGCCCATTCGCTTCACCGATAGCCTATCAGGTCGCCTAGCCGCATGGATTCTAGCCTTGACGGCCTGCGCTGCCATGGCGCTATCGACGAATTTTGTCTACTCCCACGTCCCCGCCTTAGTCGGTATTTCCCTTGCACTCCTGCTGGCATTATGGGGGCTGCTGCGGGGGTATCGCCTGCCTAGGCTCGCACCCATCTCGTGGGTCTCACTCGCCATTGGAGGCTACTTTTACTGGCGGGCATCGACCAGCTACTCCCAGTTGGAGGGAGCAAACGCCATGGCCCTCGTCCTAGGGGCTGCTGTCTTTTATGGGGCTGGCATTTACTACGGCTTAGCCAAGCGGGCGGATGCCGCCATGGCGGCCATCATCGCCTTTGCCATCATCCTCAATGCCCTCTATTGGTATTTGGCGCGGCAGGGACTGGGAAGCCTCGAATGGTGGGGGCGCCCAAGCATGGGCTTGGCGGGTCCCAATTCCCCCCACACGGCCTTCTTCCTCTACAAAAACCTTGCAGCCGTCTTTTTTGCATCGGGTGGCATTTACTTGATGACACGATTCTTTGCGCGGGCGGCATGGTCATGGTGGCGGGTGCTGGGCCTGATGCTCGGTTTTCTCAGTGTTGGGCTCTCCTTGCTCTGCGACTCTCGGGTCCCCTACCTTGTGATACCACTGATGCTGGGGCTAGCTTGTTTGTTGGATATCTTACTGCGCATCAAGTCGGGCAAATCGATGCGTTGGTTTGATTGGTGCACCGTGCTTGCCTTCGTGGCAGCCGTGGCAGCCTTCATTTATGATATGGCTGGTGAGCAGCATATCTGGAACTGGCTTGATGGCGTTGACACCCACCTGCGCAGCTACATTTGGTCTTATTTAATGCCCATTGTCCCCCAAGCATCATGGCTTGGCTTTGGCGCAGGCGCATGCCAGTGGGAAATTATCCCCTTCTATAGCGAATGGAGCTCACCCAACTACGCGCATAACGAGTACCTTCAAGCCTGGGTCGATTTTGGCTTAGTGGGGCTCTTGGGCATGCTATTTGTCCTTTTCGGGCACCTGTCACGCGCGATGGTCAGCCTGAATGATGCCGCCTTATCGCACGAACGGCGCACGCAAGTCATGGGAGCGGTCTTGCTCTTAGTCGGTCTAGCGGCCTACGCCTTTGTCGATTTCCCATGGCACCACTTTGCCATGGTCAGCTTCAGTGCCTTCCTCTGCGGTGTCTTAGCCGCCCCCAAGGGAGAGGAATTGCGCGTGAGGCAGTTCTTTGCTTCAGAAGGCTCGCGCATCGCGCAAGAACGCCCCGCAACACGCCTGCAACAGGGCTTGGGTCGCTGCTGCCTCATCGGGCTCACCCTATGCCTCTTGGCTGGCACAGGCGAGCTATTATGGCGTTTCGCCCCCGTATGGAAAGCCGATTGGCAGTACAACTCCATGGTCGCAAAAGCGGCCCCTGTGGAGGAGCAAATGCAATTCCTAGAGCAAGCCATCACCCTCTACCCCGAGGTTGATATCGTCTCGTGGTATCGCCAATACCCATGGTCACGCACACAAGAGGGGTATCAACTCGTGGCCGACATGTATGAGCCCTGCCTCAACGCCAATCCTAAACATCTCTTAGCCATGGTCAAGTATACTGAATTACTCAGCTTGCTAGGGCACTACGAAGAGGCCGAATCCCTGCTGCGCGACCATTATGCCCCCGAAGGTCAGCCACGGCAGCGACTGCTCAGCTGGCCCACCTATTACGGGAAAAACCTACTCCGCTGGGCAAGCCACTGCTATGATACCAGTCAATGGGCGCAAGCCTACTCCCTCTACCTCTACGCCTATCGCATGGATGCAAAATCTGTTTTCACCTATGACATCAGGCACAGAACCAACAACAAGCAAGACCTTGAAAAGTACCGTCAAATTGATACCAAACAACTCAACTTACGAACACCCTACATGAAAGCCATCCTCAAACGCATTCATTTCATGAGGCGCGTTGGTGTGGTGCCCGATCACTCTTGGAAGCAGCCCATGCGCCCCGATGGCCCCCCCGCCCTGTACCAAAGATGGGGGGAAGTGCCATCAAATGTCAAAAAATAAGCCCTTAAAGCTCACTTTGAAAAAAAAATCCATCCTAAGTGAGCTTTTAGCTTGCATCGAGACGATAAATAAGGCATCTTAAAGAAACGATATCTATTTAAATTTCGATTCAATTTTATTAGCTATGAGTACACCACCTCTCCCTCCATCTGCTCCTGGGGCACCCGTGCCACCAGCTCCTGGTGTTCCACGTCCTGTTGCACCTGTCCCACCACCTGCTGCCCCAGGCGTCCCCAAGCCACCTGTTCCTGCTGCACCGATGCCACCACGCCCCGCTGCACCGCAGCCACCTAGTGCCCCACAGGTACCCATTAGCGCAGCTGGCAACGCCCCTGCGGCAACCGTACCCCTTGCACCCGTGCCACCACGCGCACCAGGTGCACCTGTCCCACCTAAAGCACCGGTTCGCACGGTAATGCTTAACACAGGTGCCGCAACACGCCCCATCGCGCCCGTTGCACCACGCACACCCGGTGCCGCCCCAGCCCCAGCTGCCACACCTGCTGCAGGTGCCCCCGCCCCAGAGGGTGGAGCTGCCCCAAGCATGCCCAAGGCCACTGTACCTGTAGGACGCCCCGCTGGTTTAGGTCGCCCCGCTGGATTTAAAAAGAAGGTTGAAGATGATGAGGATGAAGAAGAAGACACCAAGGAACATCCCGTTCTCATTGTGCTTGCCTGCTTGATTGTCCTGATCAGCGGCTACTTCCTCTACTTGCAGTACGAGATTGACCAAACAATGGCACGTAGCAGCTTTGAGCAAAGCCTCATCGGCGCCCCATCAGCTGACACTGACGACAGTAGTGACAGTGCTGGTGACGACTACGGCTCCGATGACGAATCCTACGGTGATGAGGAAGATAGCTCGGACGAAGAATACGCTGATGACGATTACTCTGATGAAGAGTAATCGCCCCCACGCCAAAGCTGCACAACCCCAACTATTTTTCAACAAACACAACGCGCAAGCGTTCTAATACAATTATGTCACTAGTAATTACCGAAGATAACTTCGAAAGCGAAGTCATTTCTGCCGATGTTCCTGTTCTTGTCGACTTCTGGGCACCATGGTGTGGTCCCTGCAAGATGATTGCCCCCATTGTAGACCAAATTGCTAGCGAGCAAGCTGGAGCTGCCAAGGTGGGTAAGGTCGATGTCGATCAATGCGCTGGACTGGCTAGCCGCTTCAACGTCCGCTCCATCCCAACCCTCCTCTTCTTCAAGAATGGCGAGTTGATGGACACCATCGTTGGCGCTGCCTCCAAAGATGCGATTGTCGCCAAACTGCAAGCACTCTAAGAATTTTCTTACCCCGCACTAACACAAAGACCCCGCTTCAGATGAAGCGGGGTCTTTGTGTAATGGGGGCTAGCCCATGATTATTTAGAAAAAGCCTTGTAATCAAAAGCCACAATTTTTTCAACAATGCTCTGGGCATCAGGGACATTGCGCGCACGCAAGGCCTCGATCAGCTCATCATGCAGCGCAATGGCTGCGGGCTCGTACTGACGCTCCGCCAACAAGCCGCCGAGGTGACGACCGAGATGCCCTGCTAAAATGCGGTAAATCTGGCTTAAAATCGGGTTGCGGGCACTGTCGGCAATGATGCAGTGGAAGGACAAATCAGCCTCAATCCCCTCCCCCTGACGCTCCTTACAGACAGCAAGGGCGGCAGACATCGCCAGCAAATCCTGCTCGCTGCGGTTGGCGGCGGCAAGCTCGACAATAGACTTTTCAATCGCTAGGCGCGCTTCGAGAATACGGCTCAAATCCGCATCCTCCAAACGGTGATCAAAAGCCGCATCAAAACGGTCATTGGCAATCACATAAGTACCATCACCGGGGCGGGCAACAAGCAAGCCCGCATGGATGAGCCCCTGCACCGCTTCACGCACCGTGTTATGGCTGACCCCAAATTGGGTCTTCAGCTCCGCCTCCGCAGGGATACGCGAGCCAACAGGCCACTCACCCGCTTGGATGCGTTGCTCCATCTGCTCACGGAGTTGCCCCGCTAGAGACTGGCGTTTAAGAGGTTTAGCTGTCATGCGTCCTTAGGCATCAATCAAGCTCCACAAACGACCTTGCTTGCCCTCAATCAGGCGAATATTCAAGTCAAAAGTGCGTTGGAGCTGCTCTTCGGTTAAAATCTCTTCTCGTGGGCCGTGGGCGAGGATGCGACCCTCCTTCAAAATCATCCCCGTAGAAAAGGTGGGGATAATATCCTCAATACGCTGGGTAATGAAGACAAGGGTCAGCTTGGGGTGGGTCTCGGCCAAATGCTCAATCGTGTTGAGGAGGAACTCGCGACCGGCAATATCCAAATAGACACTAGGTTCATCCAAAATCATCAACTCGGGCTCACACATCAGGGCGCGGGCAATGAGCACCTTCACCTGCTCACCACTGCTCATCACGTTGACTGCGCGCTCAGCCAAATCACTGGCACGCAGAGATGCGAGCAACTCCGCCGCCTTCTTTTCCTCGGCCTCGGTGGGCTCTCGGTGCAGACCAATCGTCGCATCAGGGCCCGAGAGCACCATCTCGCGACCCGTCCATTCACGATCCGACGTGAGCCAACGGTACATCAGGGGGCTGACCCAAGCAACACGCTTGCGCAGCTCCTGCAGGTTGATGGTACCAAAGCGCGCGCCCAGCACCTCCACCTTAGCACCGAAGACAGGCCAAGAATAACCCATCAGCATGCGAACCAGCGTCGTCTTACCAGCACCATTGGCGCCTAAGATGAAACAGCGTTCGCCACGCTTCACCTGCCAATTGATATCATGCAGGATTTCGCGACCAGAAAGGTAGACATTCGCCCCCTCCACATTGATGACATTGCTTGAGTCCATGATGCTTTAAAGGGGACCTTGCAAAATTAGCACTGAATCAAAGTACAATCCAGAATGATAGCCAATCGTGCGATTTTTGTCGCAAATTGGCACCAATTTGTAGCTTTCGTGTCCCCAATATTTAATATTGGGGACTCTCAAGCCGCAAATTTGTGCTCAATTCGCATCCAAAACTCATCACGGCTAATTTTGCAAGGTCCCCTAAAGCGAAGGCGCGACCGTGGCCGCGCCTTGCAAATATCAATAAGAGGCACCTTGCAAAATTCGGTGTAATAAGTTTTGCAAGGAACCCTAGCAATTAGTTACGTTCAAAGAGGGAACGAATCTTGCGGCCAACGATTTCAACTGGGTGTTGACCCAATTCGTTGCGCTTAGCAATGAGGTTAGGAGCACCCTTGCCAGCTTCTTCAAGCCAGACGCGAGCGAATTCACCGCTTTCGATGCGCTTGAGGGATTCCTTCATCTTTTCCTTAATTTCAGGTCCAAGAATTTGAGGTCCGTTGTAGTATTCACCGAACTCAGCAGTGTTAGAGATAACGCCATTCATGCGTTCGATACCACCATTGTAGATAAGGTCAACGATGAGCTTAGCTTCATGAACACATTCAAAGTAAGCCATTTCAGCTGGGTAGCCAGCTTCGGTAAGAGTTTCAAAACCGTACTTCATGAGGTCAACCATACCACCGCAGAGAACATTTTGTTCACCGAACAAATCTTCGTAGGTTTCTTGTTCCATCGTGCATTCGAGGACACCACCGCGGGTAAGACCTTCAGCCTTAGCCATAGCCATAGCGATTTCGCGAGCTTGACCACTAGCATTTTGCCAAACAGCAATGAGGCCGGGGCAACCGAAACCTTCTTCAAACACGCGACGAACCTCTGTACCTGGTCCCTTAGGAGCAACCATGATCACATCAACATCAGCTGGGGGAACAATCGTCTTGAAGACATAAGCGAAACCGTGGGAGCAGCAGAGAGCCTTGTTAGCCTTGAGGTGAGGCTTGATTTGGTTTTCAAAAACAGAACCGTGAGATTCATCAGGAAGGAGAATGTGAATGATGTCAGCCATTTCGGAGGCATCATCAACCGTGAGCACTTGGAAGCCATCTTGAACAGCGCTATCCCAGCTCTTACCAGGGCGAAGACCGATGACAACATTCACACCGCTATCGCGCATGCAAAGTGCTTGGGCGCGGCCTTGTGCGCCGTAACCGATAACTGCTACTGTCTTACCATTGAGAACGCTAACATCTGCGTCTTTGTCGTGTAAAAGTTCCATAATTGAATCTTCTTTGAGTGTATTGAAATGAAAGTTCCAAACATCCTATGTTTGGCAACGGATTGAATTTAACAAGTTTTGGGGCAGAAGGCAAGCGGAAAAATAGAAAAAGGTAAAAAAAGGGTTACTATTCACGGCTGGGTGCAGGTAATTGACCGAAAGGTATCGGTTAATAACGATAAATTGATGCAGAGCTCCCCATCTGCATTATCGAATACAGCTCTGCTATGCGAATATTTCAG
>JAWXTZ010000013.1:0-29643 GCA_044433085.1 Akkermansia sp. | reverse complement strand
TTGGGCGACTCCTATTTCTTCGGGCGACAGCCCGCTAACTTCAACCGTTGCAAACGCGTTAGCGCACCATTGATGTTCACAAAAATAACATGTCTCCACAAACCAGCCGTGAACAGGAACAAAAAACCAAAAAAATTACAAAAGAGCACTTGACAGAAACGAAACTCATTGATAGGATGCGGCACGTGAACACATTCACTACTACTCTCATCGCCGCCATGGCCGCTGTTTCGACAGTTCAAGCCGCTAGCCCGTCTGCACCTGCTCCCGCATGTATTGCAGCTCGTCACATTAACCTCAATATCGGACAAACTCACCTTTTTGAGTTACCCTCTAATGCCTCCACTGGTTACAGCTGGCAGTTAGAGCAAGCACCTACGCAAGATAGTGCGGCTGCAATTAAGATTGCGCCCCTCCCTGCAAAACCCAACAATGTCGTCGGTGTTCCCAATAACAGCCTTGTCACCATCACGGGGCAACAAGCTGGCACGCAGGAATGCAAGTTAGTCTACATTCGCGCAGGTGAAAAAGATAGCACTCCCCAAAAAACGGTGAGTCTTATTATTAAGGTCCAATAAAAAAACTTAAGCGAAATCTTAAGACAGACACACGCGGAGCTTGCATTTTGCAAGCTCTTTGCTTATGATAGCAGCCTATTCATTCAATGAACTAATACCATGAAACAAACTGATAAAGTCCTGTTCTTCGACACCACGCTTCGCGATGGTGAGCAATGCCCTGGAGCTTCCATGAACCTCCGTCAAAAACTCGAAGTCGCCCGTCAGCTTGAAAAACTAGGTATTGATGTCATTGAAGCAGGTTTCCCCTGCATCTCCGACGGCGACTTTGAAGCCGTCCACACCATCGCCACCACCGTCAAGAACTGCAAGATTGCAGGTCTGGCACGCTGCGTGGAAAACGACATCCGCAAGACTGCGGAAGCCGTCGCACCCGCTGGCGATCGTGGTCGCATCCACACATTCTTGGCAACTAGCCCCCTGCACCGTGAGTTCAAGCTCAAAAAGAGCAAAGAACAAATCATCGAGATGGCGGTTGAAGGTGTCAAGCTGGCTGCCAGCCTTGTTGCCGATGTCGAATTTTCCGCCGAAGATGCTAGCCGCACCGAGTTGGACTACCTTGCCCAAGTGGTCGAGGCTGTCATTGACGCGGGTGCTACCACCATCAACCTTCCTGACACCGTTGGCTTCACCACACCTGATGAGTACTACACCATGGTCGACTACATCATGAAGAATGTGCCCAACATGGATAAGGCCATCATCTCCGTTCACTGCCACAACGACATCGGCTTGGCTGTTGCCAACTCCTTGGCTGCTGTTCGTGCAGGTGCTCGTCAGGTCGAAGGCACCATCAATGGCATCGGTGAACGCGCCGGTAATGTCGCTTTGGAAGAAGTCGCCATGGCCCTCTACACCCGCCCCGAAGCCCTCGGCTTTGAAAAGGGTGAAAAGCCCTTCAATATGGTGACAGAGGAAATTGTTAAGACCAGTCGTGTCGTCTCGCGCATGAGCGGCTTGAGCGTGCAACGCTCCAAGGCCATCGTGGGTGAAAACGCCTTTGCGCACAGCTCGGGCATTCACCAGCACGGCATCCTTGCCAAGCGTGAAACCTATGAAGTCATCGACCCAGTCATCGTCGGCTGGGGTGAAACAGAACTGCCCCTTACCAAGCACTCGGGTCGCGCAGCCGTCAAGGCTCGTCTTGAAAAGCTCGGTCACTCCCTCTCCGCAGAGGAAGTCGCCCAAGTCTTTGAACGCTTCAAGAAGATTGGTGACAGCAAAAAGTTTGTCTATGATGATGACCTTGCCTCCCTCGTCAACGAATCCCTTGACACCAATGATGGCAAGTGGCAGATGAAGAGCATTCAATTTGTATCCAGCACAGATGAGATGGCCACCGCCACCATCAGCCTGCTCAAGGATGGCAAAATCTACCGCGACTGCTCCATCGGCAATGGTCCTGTTGATGCCTGCTTGAAGGCCATCGACCGCATCACGAAGACACGTGGTCGCTTGGTTGAATACGGAGTCCACGCCACATCCGCTGGTAAAGATGCCCTTGGTGATGTCAGCCTTAAAATTCAATTTGGCGATGGTGAAGGCAAGCCCATCCTTGGCAAAGGTGCCGCTACTGACGTGATTGAAGCCTCGGCTCGCGCCTACCTCAATGCCGTCAATCGCATGATTTCCCTTGCGGAACTCAACTAAATAGCAAGTCCGCTATGAGTGCCCCCATCAAGATTATCGTCGGTCTGGGCAACCCCGGTCAAGAGTACCGTAACACCCGCCACAACGTCGGGTTTATGGTACTTGACCGCATTGCGTCCCAACTGGGTGCCATCTGGAAGATGGATAAAGCGCGCAAGGGAGAAATTGCTAACGGAGGTGGTGTGCTACTCATCAAGCCACAAACCTACATGAACGAATCGGGGCTCTGCGTGGGCCCCATCATGCGCTACTTCAAGTTTGAGCCCGAGCAAGTGCTGGTGGTCTACGATGAAATCGCCTTCCCTGTCGGCACCCTCAAGCTGCGCAATTCGGGCAGTGCGGGCGGGCATAATGGTGTCAAAAGCCTCATTGCCCACCTTGGTAGCGACCGATTTCCGCGACTTCGATTAGGCGTGGGCGGTCCCAAGGGCAAATCCATGACAAGCCATGTACTGGGTGGCTTTGCGCCCGATGAGCAAGAGGGCTTGGCGCGCAGCATCGAACAATCAGCCTTAGCCTGCCTCTGCGCCTTGCGCGATGATTTTCAAGCGGCCGCCAACCTCTATAACACCAAGAAGGAAAAGAAACCCAAGGTGCAAAAAGAAGTAGCTGTGGAGGAATCCGCAGATGAGGCTGAACAAAGCGAACAAAAGACAAGTTTATGAGTATTTCCAACGAACAAATCGAGCTCATTCGTGAATGGGCAGCCGCAGGCATCGACCTCAACGGCATCCAAAAGAATTTAACAGACGCAGGCGTCTCCATCCGCTTCATGGAACTGCGCTTCCTGCTGCTCGACAACGAGATTGAAATCGCAGAAATCAAGCCAGCAGAGCCCGAAGCAAAAGCAGCTGAAGAACAAGTAGCAGCAGCCCCAACAGGCAGCATGCAAGTCGCCTTGGATGAACTCACCATCCCCGGCACCATGATTTCTGGCAAAGCCATCTTCCCATCGGGCATACGCGGCTCATGGCAATTCGACCAGCGCGGTCAATTTGGCTGGAGCGCCCTCGATGGAGAACCCAGCGACAACGAGATGCGAGCCTTCCAAGTCGAGCTCAACAAACTCCTTAGCCAAGGAGGCTAAATGCTCACAGATGCAGCACGCGCGGAGTCGGTTTTTCCTTGACAATTAGGGGGAGATAAGGCACCATCTCCGCCATGAAGACTGTACTCATCATCGGTGCTGGTGGCGTTGGCCATGTCGTTGCTCACAAGTGTGCGCAAATGTCTGAGGTTTATGGCAAAATTCATCTTGCCTCTCGCACAAAGAGCAAATGCGATATCATCGCAGCTGACGTGAAAGAACGCAGTGGTGTCGAAATCACCACCCATGCAATTGATGCAGACGATGTAGAGGCGACAACCGCCCTCATCAAGGCTACAGCGGCCGACCTTGTCCTCAATGTCGCTCTTCCCTACCAAGACTTGCCCATTATGGATGCCTGCCTTGCCGCTGGTGTCGATTACATGGACACCGCTAACTACGAGCCCAAGGATGAAGCCAAGTTTGAGTACAAATGGCAATGGGCCTACCAAGACCGTTTCAAGGAAGCTGGCATCTATGGCCTCATGGGCTCTGGTTTTGACCCTGGTGTGACCAATGTTTACACCGCATGGGCGCTCAAGCACCACTTTGACGAAATTGAATACCTCGACATCATTGACGTCAATGGCGGTGACCACG
The DNA here is from genome assembly GCA_044433085.1 of Akkermansia sp. Classification (GTDB taxonomy): domain Bacteria; phylum Verrucomicrobiota; class Verrucomicrobiia; order Verrucomicrobiales; family Akkermansiaceae; genus Akkermansia. Next base: position 25,728 of record JAWXTZ010000013.1, on the reverse strand, counting down.
GTCAAGCCTTCGCCACCAACTTCAACCCCGAAATCAACATCCGTGAGGTAAGTGCCCCTTGCCGCCACTGGGAAAACGGTGATTTCCAAGAAACTAAGGCAATGAGCATGCACCAAAGCTTCACTTGCCCCCAAGGTGTTGGCACCTACGAAATCTACCGTATGTACCATGAGGAGATGGAATCCCTCGTCAAGCACATCCCCACCATCAAGCGTGCGCAATTCTGGATGAGCTTCTCCCAAAACTACATCAACCACCTCACTGCCCTCAAGAACGTTGGCATGACCCGCATTGATCCCGTCATGTACAATGGTGTGGAAATCATCCCCCTTCAATTCCTCAAGGCCGTCTTGCCAGACCCTGGCGATTTGGGCAAGACCACGCAAGGTCGCACCTGCATCGGCTGCGTCATCCAAGGTAAGAAGGATGGCAAGTACAAGGCCATCTACGTCTACAACATCTGCGACCACGAAGAGTGCTTCGCCGAAGTTGGTTCCCAAGCCATCTCCTACACAACAGGTGTTCCTGCTGCCATCGGTGGCAAGCTCATTCTCTCTGGCGTCTGGGGCGGCAAGGGCGTTTACAACATGGAGCAAAATGACCCAGACCCCTTCATGGAAGAGCTCAACAAGTACGGTCTGCCTTGGCAATACATCGAGTTAAGTGAAGAAGACGCTGCTGCTCTGCGCGTCAGCACTGAAGCTTAAAGCTTAAGTCACACACAAGCCCATCTTTTCAAAGCCCCAGCATCAGGTATGTTGGGGCTTTTTCGTATCTACTAGCCATCGCAGCTAAACCAAGTTTTTCCAAGCTCGCAAAATAGACCAAAGACCAATTAAATCCAAACAACCAAGTTAACCCAAATCTTTTATTTTAAGCGATTTATATATTGCAGAGCATAAAATTTTCTGGTATATTTTCCCTGACGATTACGAGCTTTGCTCACCACCACATTTTGCACAATTTGAAGATGATTGTCCCGTAGGAGTCTTCAAGACTAGAGCCGCTGTTCAACAACGAATAGCGGCTCTTTTTAATCGAAGGGAGCCGCCCAATGCTCACTTTGATAAGCCTTGAAGCAAAGTGCAATTTGGTCGGCATTATTTTTCTCCTCAGCCAATGGCGGAAGTTCGTGAAGAGCAAAATAACGACGCTGATTCGTCTCATTGTTCTCTTGAAACGCACCTGAAAGAGGCTTGCACTGCACAAAGATTTTGCAAATGCCGTAGGCGTAATGGGGCAAGTTGTGCTTAGCGCGGTCTTGTACCGCGATGAGACGCTCCACGCAAACATCTAAGCCCGACTCCTCCTTCACCTCCTTAATGGTGTTTTCTTTGATGGATAGGTGGACATCGACCCAGCCACCAGGTAAAGACCATTTCCCACATTTCTCTTCAACTAGAAGAATCTTGCCATCTTGAAAGATGGCTGCACGCGTGTCCAGCTTCGGGGTCTGGTACCCCGTTTCATTGCAGAAAAGATGCTGCACCTTCTCAACGGGGATATCGCTTTGCAACGCTATGATTTCGGCCGCAATTTCGCGAATGCGTTCATAGCGCTCTGCATCAAAGACATCTTTGCTGTAGCTTAACCCAATTTGAGCGATGCTTTGCAGCTCAATCGCCCACTGCAACCATGGCTCTTTATTATTCATTTAAGGGAACCTTAAGTGTGATGTCTTATCGCTCGCAACAGGTCACGCTACGCTCACGGCAAACACGCAGAAGCTCGATACGACCATTGGCCATGATGGGCTCGGTGCTGAGGCTCAAACCTGCGGCTTTGGCGATTTGTCGCGTTGTCTCTGTCGCGGCGATATCGCGAAGTCGGTTAACACCCTTGGCGATGCTGGGGAGGCGTTCCTCGTATTTTTTGCGTGATTCGATGGTAAGCTTGACACCAAGGGGCTCTAAGCGACCCTCGGCCCAATTGCGTTTATCGCTCATGCTAAGCTCGACACCGCTACCAGCCTTCAGTCCAACCATCAGTAGGATGCACAAATCGACGTCACTCATATCCTTTTCTGCACGAATGCAGATGGGGACGGAGTCATAGCGTAGCTCGGTCCACTCGCCAGCGGTATCGGACAAGCGGTGGCGAATGCCAAACTCGCTCTCCCACCAAAGGCTGATGGAGTCCGCGGCCGCACGAAGACGCATCATGGCATCCCCCGTTGGGCGTGGGTGAATCATCTCCCACGGAGTGAAGGGAATTTGGCACATCTGGCTGCGGCGTTGTGGGCGGGAATGCCCCTTCCACGAGCAGATGGAGGCGACAAAGGATGCACCGCCACTAGCGGCCCAAGATTGATTCATCGTTGCATCACTCAAAAGCGCGGGCAGACAGGCAACAGGAGGGCTGTTGATGAAGGCATGCGCCATGGGCACGTACTTGCGCCAACGCTCAATCAAGCTATCATCCTTGGTGTAAATGCCACCGCGATAATGCTTGGAAATATTCGCTTGAATCTCCAAAGCCTCGGCTGCATCACGAGCACGCAGCACGCTCATATGGGGCAAGCAAGCTGCATCATCCCACTGAAGAACAGGCGAGTCTAGGCTGACACCAATACGTAAGATAGGGGCGCATAGAGCCGTTGCGTAATGCTCGGCCTGGGGTGCACCGACCAACCAGTTTTCGCCCTTATTGAGGGTGCAAAGCCTAGCCACGGTCTCGGGTTTAAGAACAGCGCATTGAGGTCCAAAATCACCCATCAGGTAGCGGCAATCCCCCAGTTCGATGGAGGAGAAAGCATCGCGTAGCCCCTCCTGAAATTCGGGGGAATCATAAAGCGTCGCCTCAACGATTAAGGCATGGGGCGTGCTTGCCAGTTGCCCTGCACGCTGGGTGAAGGAATGCAGGCTTTCAAGGATGGCGCGTCGCCAGTCGGCATCAGCCGCTATCAACACCGAGCAAAGTTGCTTGGGCTTGCGAAGCTCCAGCTGAGACAAGGGGGGCGTGAGCGAGGAATCGCAGACGAAGCGTGGTGCGTAGCACGCCGTCAGGGCCACATCCTCATCCATCACGAGGCTCTCTGCAATTTGGTTATCCAAGCAGATAGCAAGTTGCAGGTAGGGAGATTTCATGCCCGCGTCAAGAAGGCATTGATGAAGGGCAATCCCGACAGGAATGGCATTGGTTGCGGCTTGATAAATCACACAAGAGCCAGCAATCCACGCGGTAATGATTCCCTCCACCGCATCAGCCAAGGGCGATTGGTGGCTGGGCGCCACAACAGCAATACCCAATTGGGCAACCTTGCTGCCATCCCGCCATGAGGAGTCTTGAATCGTCTCCGCGTAGTAGCGGCAAAAGGCAATCGCCTGACCCAGTTCAAAATCGGCATCGGCCATGCTAAATCCTGCATAGCGGACAAGTTTCGCCATCAGCTGAGCGCGCTGCTGTTCCAGCTGGATGCAAAGTTGGGTCACCACCTCGCAACGTTTGGTCAAGGAGCTCTCAATCTTTTCTTGAGCCTCCTTCGCATTGTTGAGCAACCTAGCCGTATGATCATGCATCATGCTATCGTAGGTATAATCCACAGCCTTGCGATAAAGCTGCGGCACATGAACGGTGATGGATGACTTGATGGCCTTACCGCGGTATTTGGGGATAATAGGCTCGACCACAGCTGCTAATTCGGCTTGAAGTGCCGATTCTAAGCATTCGCGCTGCTGAGGAATATTGATAGAGCTGAGCCAAGCTGGCGCAATGGCAGGGCTGTCTTCGCTAAGCCCCTCCATCTTGGTGGATGACATGGAGAATTTTTGAGCCAAGTCAATCCACTCCACCGACTCGCTGTTAGAACTAGGGGCAAGACAGAGCACGGATTGAGATCGTTCCAAATCCTCAATCAAATCAAGCAGCAACTGATGGGCTGCAAGTTCATCAGTCTTGGTAAAGAGGCAAGATTCCAGCTGAACATCAAATCCATGGGAGAGCAAGCAACGGACGAGCGGCATGCTGATACCGCGCAAGAAACTAAAGCGAGGCACCCCAGTACGACGCGCACGTGCCCAAGTCAACAGGGCATAGGCAACATCAAAAATATTGTGCGTGGCAAAGATGGGATCTAAGCCTTGGCACTGCAAGGCTTCCATCATCAGCACCTTGTATCGCGCATCCGTCTCCATCTTCGAGGCACTTAAACTCTCCTGCCGACGATTGCGCAGGGCGGTGAGCTGTTCCTTAGCCAAGGATTCACCCTTGACGAGTCGCAGCTTTAAGGCTGAACGGAAGACCTTATTGCTCGTTGTTTTCTCACAACGCTTGCTAGCCCAAGCGGATAAATCGGCCAAAAGCGAATCGACGATAGGCAGGTAAGCTGGCAACTCCAAGCAGAGGTCAATTTGATCAAATGCCTTATCTTCCAACAAGTCCTTAATGGCGGCCACCGCAATAGGTAAACTCTGGCTACCACCTTGAGACAGGACGATGGGGTGCTTGACCGCCGATTGGACAGACGCCTTGAGCACAGGCGCAAGCAAGGTCTTGAGGCGTTGGGTCGATTGCTCAAAATGGTAGAAATTGGATTGGGCACACAGCGCATTCAAATCCAACTCCAAAGCAAAGGCAGCGGGGTGTTTTAAGTATTCCAAGGCGGATGCCACGTAGGCCTTCACCGAACTTTTACCCATAATAGGGCTAGTCAGAAAGCGAATCGAGCTCTGCGAACAGTCATTTTTATCATCACGCAGACGCTTGGCCAAGCCATCGCCCTCCGCTGGCAGCAAAAAGGCACCAGCTGTGTCATAGAGAATGGAGCGCATGCTGTCCACCTTCCCCTTCGAGGAAAAACTCAAGAAGGAAACCTTGAGGGAAGCCAGACGACCAAAGGCGGCTGGGATGCCTCGGGATTGCGACATCAGCGCAGCGAGGCGCTGCTCGGCGGCTTGAGGCGCAGCCGTCGAGAAGACATCCTGCAGCAAGCCCTGCACAAATTGGCGGGTGGTCGCATCCTTCGCAAAGGCGGAGAGCAAGGCTTGAATATGCTTGTCATTCCCCTTGCTAAATCGTTGAGATTCCATCAGTAATCCGCCCGCAAGCTCAACTGATTTCGTGGCAATTTTATGCCTATCCCATCCATGCTTGCGAGATTCATCCATCCATCTGTTAAGTGAAGCACTCGCCATAAACAAAACTATTCTAATCAATATTTCTTGTGACGGCAAGGTTAAAAGCCGCGCCATGCCGCTTTTGGCGTAATTTCTCGGAATTAGGTTGCCAAATCAAAGAAAGGGGTGTATACTCTCCGCGCATGCTGACCATCAAAAAATTGACCAAGGCTCACGCGGGCCGAACCCTGTTTTCCGACACTGATTTAACCGTTAACTGGGGCGAGCGCATCGCGCTTGTTGGCCCTAATGGAGCGGGCAAGTCCACGCTTTTCAAAATGATTTTGGGTACCGACTCCCCCGATTCCGGTAAAATTGACCGTGATGAATATGGTGTCGTCGGCTATCTGGCGCAGGAAGCAGGTGACCCCAGCGACCGCACCGTGCTGGAGATTGCCATGAGCATCACACCCGAACTGGGTGATGCCATTCGTGTCATCAAGGTGGCCGAAGCCAAGGACGAGCTCACCACCGATGCCTATGCTCACGCCATGGACTGCTTCATCGCTAACGATGGTTACAAGCTTGAGCCCAAGGCCAAGCGCATCCTCAAGGGACTCGCCTTCAAGGATACCGACTTCGACCGCCCTGCCCGCGAGATGAGTGGTGGTTGGGTCATGCGCGCCCACTTGGCACAACTCCTTGTTGCCGAGCCCGACCTTTTGATGCTCGACGAACCAACCAACCACTTGGACTTGCTAAGTTTGCTCTGGTTCCAACGCTACCTGAAGAATTACCCAGGTGCCATCTTCATGATTTCTCACGATCGCGACTTCATGGACGAGCTGGTCGAAACCGTTTACGACATCGAAGACACCAAGCTGGTGCGCTACACCGGCAACTACACCAAATTTTTGGAGCTTAAGGACGAACGCTACGAAAACCAAATGGCAGCCTACCGCAACCAACAAAAGGAAATCGCCCACTTGGAGGAATTCATTGAACGCTTCCGCTCCGTGGCATCCAAGGCTGGTCAAGCCCAAAGCCGCGTCAAGCAATTGGAGCGCATGGAACGCATCGAAAAGCCCAAGCAATTCAAGCGCATGTTCCGCTTCAACTTCCCCCTGCCACCACGCAGCATGCAGCGCGTGATGGAGTTGGAAAAGATGGGGCAAAGCTATGGCGAAAAGCGCATCTACAAGAATGTCGATTTGCTCATTGAACGCGGCGAACGCATCGTCCTCGTCGGCCCCAACGGTGCGGGTAAATCCACCTTGCTCAAGATTTTAGCTGGAGTCATCCCCATTGATGAAGGCAAGCGCACACTGGGGACAACCACACAGATTGGCTACTTCTCCCAAATGCGTGCCGAAAACTTGACCCCCAACTACACGGTGTTGGAGGAAATCATGGCAGCCAATGCCGAACTGCGTGAAGAAGAAGCCCGCGGCATCCTCGGCTCCTTCCTCTTCCGCCGCCTCGATGTTGAAAAGCGAGTTGAAGTCCTTTCCGGTGGTGAAAAGTCCCGCCTCAGCTTGGTCAAATTCCTCGTCAATCCCCCTAACCTCCTGCTCATGGACGAACCAACGACTCACTTGGACCTCCAAAGTGTCGAAGCGCTCGCTCAAGCCCTCAAGCAGTTCCAAGGCACACTGGTCTTTATTTCCCACGATGTCCACTTCATCCGCGCCATCGCAGAAAAGACCCTTCACGTCGCCAACGAAACCGTGACCCCCTACGCTGGTGGTTACGACTATTACTTGGAAAAATCAGGTATCATGGACGCTAAAGACGCCATGGACCAATAAAGGGCACCTTGCAAAATTAGCACTGAATCAAAGTACAATCCAGAATGATAGCCAATCGTGCGATTTTTGTCGCAAATTGGCGCCAATTTGTAGCTTTCGCGTCCCAAATATTTAATATTTGGGCCTCTCAAGCCCCAAATTTGTGCTCAATTCGCATCCAAAACTCATCACGCCTAATTTTGCAAGGTGCCCTAAAATTCATGGGACACAAAAGAGGGGACCTTGCACAACTCATCGCGATGAATGTTGCAAGGTTCCCTTTAGGCTTGACATATTATTTAATATCAAGTATAATGACCCTTCCAATGCGAGGCGACGACCATTGGACTCAATTCTCAACCTTAACTTTTAGCGATGAACATCACGTCAACATTGACACGATACGCCAGCATCCTTTTGGCTATCGTCTGTATTGGGGCTAGCCCATCAGCTAATGCTGTACCCAATAAGTACGCTACAAGCAGCGACTTCAAGCTTCCTGCTGCGCCATCCCCATCAGCTCGCCCTTCTGCCAAGCTGCCTAATCTGGGACGCGACAAGCACGGTATGCCTTTTTACCACCCTAAGCAACTCAACCGCGTTGTCCGCACAACAGCCTACACCCATACGGAAAGCGACCACGTAGGATATGGTCCTAAAAACGCTATCAGCACCTACCTCGTTTACAATGATGACGTGCGCAGTGCCGCAGCCGACTGGTCCGTCTACCCACTGGGAACCAAGTTCAAAATCAAGGGTCAACCCTATACCTATATCGTTGACGACTACGGTAGCGCCCTCGTTGGCACCGGCACGATTGACATCTACCAACCCACCAAGGGTCTGATGCGCAAATGGGGACGCCGCATTGTGGAAATCAGCGTGATTGAGTGGGGCTCCTCCCAACAGAGCATGAAGCAACTTGCAGCCCGCACCCGCTTTAAGCACTGTAAGGAAATGCAAACAGCTCTTAAAACCCAAGAAAAGCACAGCCAAACGGCACAGCACTAACTCACTCAAACAAAAGGCGCCTCAAGGCGCCTTTTTTGTGCCCTGAGCACAGCCACTATCAACAATTTAGCAATTTTTCTAGAACTTGAGGAACTTTAGACCTTGCCAAATCGCTCCATAACCGATAATATATTCTCAAGCGAGTACTCTACTCCTAGTATCCAATAATTACCATGAAACCAACACTCCTTGTTCTTGCAGCAGGTATGGGCAGCCGTTACGGTGGCCTTAAGCAACTTGACCCCATGGGTCCTAACGGCGAAGTGATTCTCGATTACTCCGTCTACGACGCCATTAAGGCCGGATTCGGCAAGGTCGTCTTCATCATTCGTAAGGACTTTGAAGAAATCTTCAAGGAACAAGTTGGCGCCCGCTTCGCTGACAAGATTGAAGTTGACTACGCCTTCCAAGCTCTCGACGACCTTCCAGAAGGTTTCTGCGTACCCGAAGGTCGCGTCAAGCCATGGGGCACCACACACGCCTTGCTTGCCGCTCGCGACGTGGTTAAGGAACCCTTCGCTGTTGTCAATGCTGACGACTTCTACGGCACAGACGGCTTTGTTAAGGCTGCCGAATTCCTCACCAAGCCCGTTTGCTCCTGCGACAGCAAGTCCCACTATGCTATGATTGGCTACCCACTTCGCAACACGCTCAGCGACCACGGTGACGTGAACCGCGGTGTGACCACCATCAAGGATGGCTACCTCGATAGCGTTGAAGAGTACACCTGCATCAAGGTTGAAGAAGATGGCGTATGCCGTGGCGACGCCCTCAATGGCGAACGCAAGCCCGTTGACCCAAGTGAGCTCGTCTCCATGAACCTCTGGGCCTTCCCTGCAAGCTTCTTGGCTGACATTCAAACACACTTCACCGAATTCCTTAAGGAACACGGCAACGAACTGAAGAGCGAATGCTACATCCCTACCGTCGTTGACGAATTCATCCACAATGGTTCCGCTGACTGCGCTGTTATCGAAACAAGTGCTAACTGGTTGGGCGTAACCTACCCAAGCGATAAGGAAGCCGTAGTCGCCAGCATCGCCAAGCTCATCGAAGAAGGTGCTTATCCTGCAACACTTGCCTAATTGACGACCATGTACGATTTAAAGAAAGTATCCGACCTCTTTGACCTTCGCGGCGACTTTGTCACAGGTGCACCTTACGGATCGGGTCACATCAACGACACCTTCCGCATTGAAGTTGACCAAGCAGGCCTTCGCATCTCCTACATCCTTCAACGCATCAACAGCAATGTTTTCAAGCAGCCTATCCCGCTGATGGAAAACATCAAGCGTGTGACGGACGAAGCCCTCACCATCCTTCAAGCCGAAGGCTGTAAGGAAGCTTACCGCCAAACCCTCACCATCATCCCCAGCAAGGACGGCAAGCCCTACGCTCAAGATGATGAATGCAACGTCTGGCGTGTCTACCCATTCATCGATCGTGCCCGCACCTACGACATGATTGAAAACACCGAGCAATGCGTGCAAGTCGCCAAGGCCTTCGGTAACTTCCAAAAGATGGCAGCCAACATGGGCGGAGAACCCCTCTTCGACACCATCCCTGACTTCCACAACACCAGCAAGCGCTTCAAGACCTTCCAAAACGCCATTGCCGCTGACCCACTTGGTCGCGCCAAGAGCGTTCAAAAGGAAATTGATTGGTTCCTTGCTCGTGAAGCTGACTGCCACCTCGTTGTTAACTACTTGGCAAGCGGTGAACTGCCCATGCGCGTGACGCACAACGACACCAAGCTCAACAACGTCATGCTTGATGACGTAACAGGCGAAGGCATCTGCGTCATCGACTTGGACACCACCATGCCCGGCTCTGCCCTCTATGACTTCGGTGACATGATTCGCACCTCCACATCCCCTGCCGCAGAAGACGAAAAGGATACCAGCCTTGTCACCATGCGCATGGAGTACTTTGAAGCACTTGCTAAGGGCTACTGCGAAGCCGCAACCTTCCTCACACCATTGGAAAAGAGCCTCCTCGCCTTCTCTGGCAAGCTTCTCACCATGGAATGCGGTATGCGCTTCCTCACCGACTACTTGGAAGGTGACACCTACTTCAAGATTAAGCGCCCAGAGCACAACCTCGACCGTTGCCGCACACAAATTGCCTTGGCTGAATCCATCGAATCCCAAATGGACGCCATGAACGCAATCGTCAACAAGTACTAATCCGTACCTGCTACAAACTTCAAAACTCCCCACGCTTCGGCTTGGGGAGTTTTTTATTGCTCAAGCAGCACGACTTCGCGCCCCTCCGCAAATAAGACATATCTAGCATCGCGCCCTCTTACCCCTCACAAGCGACAAATAAGCCCAGAGAATGCCCTCATTCGTAGGAAGAGCAAATAGAGTTCAGCACAAGATTATTTTTTCTTGCTATCACTTCGGCTTTATGGCATAATTTCGCTACCGCAATTGCTACAGTGGCGGAATGGTAGACGCAGGAGACTTAAAATCTCCCGACCTCTCGGTTGTACGGGTTCGAGTCCCGTCTGTAGTATGCAACAAGCCTGATAATCAAAAGATTGTCAGGCTTGTTTGTTTGCATTAAGAAACATAAATCTTGACCTTTTGGGGTGGGTCTGCTATGGTTTAACGCGTACTTTTCCCCCTTAAATAGAAACAACACGATGACTCTTTACGAAGAATTAGAATGGCGTGGGCTGATCAACCAAATCTCTAGCCCTGAACTGATTGACAAACTGAACGCTGGGGGCTTGACTTTTTATATTGGCACGGACCCTACGGGCGATAGCTTGCACTTGGGTCACTATTCTAGCTTCTTGATTACACGTCGCTTGCAAAAGGCGGGGCATACGCCTTTGCTCTTGGTTGGTTTGGCTACAGGTCTCATCGGTGACCCCCGTGGTACGGTTGAGCGCGAACTGCAACAACGCGAGCTGGTGCAACACAATTACAATGCCCTGAAAAAGCAGGTGGAAGAGCTCTTCAAGTTTGAGGTGGTCAACAACTATGATTGGGTTGGCGAGATGAGTGTGATTGATTTCTTCCGCGATTATGGCAAGTACATCAATGTGGGTTACATGCTGGGCAAGGACCATGTTCGCCGTCAGATGGAGACGGGTATCTCTTATGCCGAGTTCTCCTACATGCTCATTCAAGCTCTCGACTTTAAGCACTTGCATGAAAATCGTGGCGTCGACCTTCAGGTGGCTGGCTCTGACCAATGGGGCAACATCACCACGGGGATTGAGCTAATTCGCAAGACGACTGGGGATAGCGTTTATGGCTTGACCATGCCACTTGTCACCGACTCGCAAGGTAATAAGTTTGGTAAGAGCGAGGGCAACGCCCTGTGGCTTGATAAAAACAAAACTTCGGCCTACGAGCTTTATCAGTTCTTGCTCAATTCCGAGGACTCCGAGGTCATCACCTACTTGAAGCGCCTCACCTTCCTGACGCCTGATGAAATCAATGCGATTGAGGCGGAGCACATCCCTGCCCCACAACTTCGCATTGCTCAGCGTGCCTTGGCTCGCGAAATCATTGCCGACCTTCACGGCATGGATGAATTTGACAAGGCGGTACAAATCAGCGAAAAGCTTTTTGCGGGTGACTACAAGAGCCTTTCCCTCGCTGACTTAAAGGCGGGTATGAAGAATGTTCCCCATGTGCAGCTGTCAGCAGGTGCCTTGGCTGATGTTCTGGTAGCCAGCAAGATTTGCAGTTCCAAGCGCGAGGCTCGTGAGTTTATCGGTAACGGTGCCATCTCGCTGAATGGAGAAGTCATCAAAGACATGTCCTTCGAAGTCAATGCCGACATCGCGATTGAAGGTGCAGTCATCATCATTCGCCGTGGTAAGAAAAAGTTCTACTTCGGAGAACTGGCTTAAGGGTACCTCATGCGTGCAAAGCTCTCAATTGCCTTACTTGTTCTTGGAACTTCTTTAACGAGCAGTTCCATGGCTCATGCTGCCCCAGCCATGGTGCAACTAAGCCAAGCGGAGCAAGAAGCCCTTGCGATTGAAAAGACGCTCATCTTAGCAACTCTTCTTCAGGCCGAGGAGCATGCCGCAGGTAGCACCCTGAGCACGAGTGAGCAAAACATGAAGCGATGCCTCACCTTTGCTCAAGCGCAAGGAGCCCCTGCCCGTTTTATCGACTTGCTCAAAGCCTCGGCACAAGAGACCAATGGTGAACAAAGTCAGCTGCTCGCCCAGCATCTTGATGAGTTGTTGACGAGCTACCACATTGATACAACACGCCTCTACATCTGGACGAGCATTTGCCAGATGGACGCCCAAACGGCTGAAGCTTACTTGAGCGGAAAGTCTGGCAGCCACGCCTTGCGCAGCGAGTTACAAGCTGCTGACCCCAGCATGCTTGCCACACTACCCAAGGCGGAAGTACAAGCCACGGCAAGTACTATCAAGCAATCACTCTTGTTGCTCAACTTCTACAACATCAAGGATAATCTTCGTATCACGGATGAGCATTTAGAGCAACTCATCGCCTTTGCCGAAGACAAGGGTGCCCCGAAGATGTTTACCCGCTTGCTGCGTGCTGATTCAAGCCGCAGCATCGCGCCCAACATGCGCTACGAGGTAAACAAGTTCCTCGATGCACTCTTAGAAGCCTACCTCATCGACCGCAAGAGCCTGCGCACCTATGCAGAAGCCTGCGGTGTGAGCCCCGATGAGATGATCAAACTCATCACCTCCGAGGATAGCAAGAATACTTTTTTTGACGAGTACAGCTTCAATCTACTGCCTAAAATCAGCGATAAGCTTTCCCCCGAACAAGTCCAGTCGAGCAGTCAGCAGTGGCTCTTAGAGACGCGACATATCGCGGAGACACTCGCTCAAATAACGCCAGCAAAGGCTAGTGGTGCCTATTTACAAGACATCGCAAGATGCCTCCCAAGCTACATGCGAATTCTCAGTTTGCAGCAACGACGCGACCCCGCACTCCTCAAGCTGATGCAGTCAAGCTGCCCAGACAAAATACCGAATCTGATGATTGCCCTTAAGGTTACGCAGCACGAGCTCCACCGCCTTCTCCTGCTCAAGGATGAACTGCCCGTTCCACTACGTGCCCTCTTGGCCCAATTTATGTAAACTAAAGGGCACCTTGCAAAATTAGGCGTGATGAGTTTTAGAAGGTGCCCTAAAAAGCAATCGCCGATGGGACGATTGCTTTTTGATAAGGGGGGGTGATGGGAAAGATTATTCCGTCACGGGGACGATGCCCTGTGCTCGAAGTTGGGCTTCCAACTCGGGAGTCAGTTCAATGGGATTGCCCTTTGTACCGCGCGATGGGGCGAGGTCGAGGAGCTGCATCTTAAAAATGAGGGTTGAGTTGCTGCCGATGGTGGCAGGTCCATTTTCACCATAGGCGAGATTGGATGGCATGTAGACCTCCCATTCTGAACCAACTGGCATCAAGCCAAGCGCTTCGGAGAAACCGGGAACAACTTGATCCAGGGGGAATTCAACAGGTTGCGCCGACTCATCAAAAATGGTACCATCAATCAGACGACCTTGGTACATAACCTTGGCAATGGGGCTCTTGCCATCGGTAGCGGGGTCGTACTTGCGGCCTGTACCAGCGGTGAGTACCTTGTACTGAAGACCGGATGGCAGGGTCACCACACCTTCTTTCTTAGCATTTTCCGCGAGGAAGGCTTGACCAGTCTTCAGATTAGATTCACCCTGCTGGGCACTGCGCTGACGCATTTCTTGCTCGAACATGGACATGGCGGCATCGACATTGATGGTTTCCATCTCGGCACTAGGCTTGCGGGTCAAACCATCGGTAAATCCTGCAAAAATGTCGTTCTGGTCGATATCATCAAGCTTGACGCTGTTGAACATCGAGGGTAAAAACTGACCGAGGCGGTAGCCAACAAAGTAGTTGAAGAAATCCACCACTTCCGCTTCGCTTGGCGCGGCTGCGGGCAAGTCAACCTTTTTTTCAGCACTTCGGTTGCTCATCATAGTCCCGAATGTATCCATATAAACACCAATGTCCTTGGCGGCTACGCTCTCATCGAGCTTTCCTGTAAAGGAGTCCGTGAAGGCTTGGAGGAAGCGTTCTTTCTTGACATCGGCTACGGTCATATTAGGGTGCATGTCAGACATTTCAACACCGATTTGGAAACCGACGATGTAGGAGACGACCTTCTTCACTTCAGCGGCTGTGGGTGTTGGTAATGCTGGTGCTGCGGCAGTAGGTGCAGGGCTAGCTGCTGGTGCAGTAGCAGGGGCATCTTGTGCCATGACAACTGGGGCAAGCGCAAGGCTGAGCCCCACGAGGCTTTGGTATGTGTTCTTCATAAAAATCAATTAGGGTGTGATGGACAACTTGGTGCTCTTATTGCTCATCATCGCTTTGGTGATGGAGTTGTAGATGCCCTTCAATTTAGACGCATCGCTCACGGAGTATTCAATGCTGTGGGAATGGGTTCCCTCGGGGAATTGCTTGGCGACTTGTGGGGTACTACCAAGGCTGGAGGCTTCACTCTTCAACTGGCTCACAAGGGATAAAATTTCCTTAGACATATCCTCGCCGGAGAGCACGCTGTAAATGCGAATGCTATTATTACCCGTTGTATCAATGGTTAACTCGGCAATAGGAATCTTGCCATTGAGCATATAGTTATGGATGCTAACGGAGGTAATTTCGCTCAAGCGAACACAGATATTACCCGCGGGAGAACCCGCCATATTCAAAATCCAGTAAGTACCATGTTGAGCTTTGACTGTTTTACTGGTATCTTCTTTGCTTTCCTCTTTATTTTCATCGTCAGCAGCAAAGGTTGGCATCGTGGCAAGTGGCAGCATCAGCATGCCCAGAGAGAGTAAGGTGGACTTCCATGGTGAATTCATACCTTCATTAAATACACTCTAAACATGCCGAGGTCAAGTTTAAACAAGTCGGGATGACAGGGCTAGGGCATTTACGCGCACATTTCTTGATTCTTGAAGCAATAAATGGCATCATAGACTTGATTTTTTGGAACAATTGGAATAGAATTCTCCCTTGCTTCAAATAGAAGAGTTATGGCAGAACGCATCCCTATCCGCACACCAAACGAAATCAGCAAGTTACGCAAAGCTGGTGAAGTTTCCGCACGCATCCTGATGGATGCTCACGCATTTGTCCGCCCCGGTGTTACCACCAAGGAGATTGACAGCTACGTTGCTGAGCTCTTTGCACGAGAGAAGTGCGGCAATGCTTTCCTCGGTTACTATGGCTACCCCGGTCAACTCTGCATCTCCGTCAACGAAGAAGTCGTTCACGGCATTGGTAGCGACCGCGTGGTGCAAGAGGGCGACATCATCAGTTTGGATGCTGGCGGCATCGTCGATGGTTGGTATGGCGATAATGCCTTAACCTGCTGGGCTGGCAGTGTTGATTCTCTGAGTGTTGAGACACGTCGTCTCTTAGCGGTGACGGAAGAATCGCTCTTCCGCGCGATTGCCGAAGCCAAGCATGGCGCCCCCCTTGCGGATGTCTGTGGCGCGGTCGAGGATTACGTCAAGCCCTTTGGCTTTGGCATTGTCCGCGATTTTGTCGGCCACGGTGTTGGTCGTAAGCTGCATGAAGAACCACAGGTTCCCAACTACCGCCCTAAATACAAGATGCCACGGCTGAAGCGCGGTATGATTTTGGCTATCGAACCCATGATTACCGCAGGCAAAGCAGCCGTGCGCGTGCTGGCGGATGAATGGACCACCGTCACCAAAGACGGTAGCTGGGCGGCCCACTATGAACACATGATTGCCGTCGGCTCCCACGGTGGCGAAATCCTTACCGAACGCCCACGCATCGCGCTTCCCGAACAACTTAACATCACTCTTTAACCCTATTATTGCATGAAAAACCTCCTCTCTATCGAAGAACTCACAGGTGAACAAATTCAAGACCTGCTCGCCCTCGCCCACCGCCTCAAGGCCGAGCGCGGACAAGGCAAGGACCAAGTACTTGCTGGTCAAACTTGGGCGCTCATTTTCTCCAAATCCTCCACCCGCACTCGCGTTTCCTTTGAAGTAGGCGTGGCGGAGCTGGGTGGTCGCCCCATGTTCCTCTCCACCCGCGACATCCAACTCGGACGCGGTGAACCCATCAAGGACACGGCTCGAGTGCTGGGTCGCATGATTCATGGTGCTATCATCCGCACCTATGAACAGCAAGAAGTGGTCGATTTTGCCAACTACTCCAAGCTGCCAACCATCAATGCCCTGACCGATTTAGAGCATCCTTGCCAAATCCTCGCTGACCTGCTGACCATTGAAGAAAAATACGGTGTTGGCGCATGGAAAGGTATGAAAATTTGCTTCCTCGGTGATGTGGATAACAACATGGGTCGCTCTTGGATGTGGGCTGCCAAACGCTTGGGATTCACCCTTGCATTAGGCGGACCTGCCAGCGCGCTACCCAGCGAAGAAACACTCAAGGCACTCGATTATGATGGCATCATCTGCACCACCGACGCGGTGGAGGCCGTTCGCGATTGCACCGTCATCAATGTGGATACTTGGATTTCCATGGGGCAAGAAGCTGAAAAGGGCGTGAAGGAAAAAGCCTTCTTCCCCTACCAGCTCAATGACGAGCTGCTGACGCTTGCTGCCCCCAACCACAGCGTCTTCCACTGCTTGCCCGCTTACCGTGGTTACGAAATCACCGATGAGGTGCTAGAAGCCCATGCCGACATCATCTTCACCGAAGCCGAAAATCGCTTGCATGCCCAAAAGGCTGTCCTTTACACGCTGGCCACGAGCCCCCAAGCATAAAGCCTTTCACCCATGAGCTACGACGAACGTATTGAAGAAATGCTGGACGATATGTCCATCTTTGAAGATTGGACAGAACGCTACGAATACATCATCTCACTGGGGCGTAAACTCGCCCCCCTTCCCGAGCAATACCGCGAAGACGAAAACCTCATCCAAGGCTGCCAAAGCCGCGTTTGGGTGGGATTCGAGTTTGATGGCGACAAGATGACGATTTTAGCCGATAGCGACTCCCTCATCACCAAGGGACTCATCGCCCTCTTCGTGCGACTGCTCTCGGGCTTGAGCGCAAAGGAAATCATCGCAGCAGACCTCTCCCAATTGGATGAGTGCGGCTTGCGTGAGCACCTTGCAAGCACCCGAGCCAATGCGCTGACCACCATGGCAGCAACCATCAAAACAGCCGCTCAAAAGCACCTTGCCTAAGCCCCCTCACGCATGAGTACATCCCTCACCCAGCTAATTGAAGCAAAGCGTGCCAAGCTACCAGCTCAAACCAACGCCTTCCGCGTGGCTGATGGTCAGCCATGGCAAGGCGTTTTCATTGACGCGCTGGCCGACAGGCTACTCGTTTCCCTGCGTGATTGCGACTTACCCATCTCGCTTGGTCAAGAGCTGGAGGAAATAGGCTGCCCCGTCTTCCTGAAACAGCTGGATAAGGATAACAAGCAAGCCCCCATCCAAATTGCGGGGCCTCAGCTCCCCCTGCGCTTCGAAATCATGGAGCATGGCGTCAAATTTCTTATGGACATGACGGCAGGTTACTCGCAAGGTATCTTCTTGGATCAACGCGACAACCGCAAAATGCTGCAAGACAACTGCCGCGAAGGGATGCGCGTACTCAACACCTTTGCCTACACAGGTGCCTTTTCGGTCTATGCCGCCATGAAGGGTGCGCAGACAACCACCTTGGACTTGGCACAACCCTGCCTCGATTGGTGCAAAGAGAACATGCAAATCAACGGTCTAAATCCCGAGGACCACTACTTCTGCAAGGGGGATGCCCTGCATTGGTTGGAGCGTTTCGCCAAGCAGCAGCGACAGTTCGATGCCATCATCCTTGACCCACCCACCTTCTCTCGTGACCACAAGGGGCGCGTCTGGCGGGTGGAACGCGACTACGGCAAGCTAGTCGAACTTGCGATGTCCTGCCTCGCGCCCGAGGGATTCATTCTCTGCTCCACCAACTGCCGCAAACTCAACCCTACTGACTTTTGGATCATGGTTGAAGATGCTGCCCCCAACTGCCGCTTGACAAGTGTTGAGATGCCCTTCGACTTTGATGGGGAGGACTACCTCAAATGCATCTGGGTGGAAAGTTAAGGGAGGATTTAATCCTCATTCTTCATCTTGAAATGCAGCCTTGGGGCGAATGCTTTGAGGCGCTTGAGGAAATCCTCATAATTTTTCTTTTCTTTTGCTGTCCATGCGACTTCTGAAAGGGCGATGAGTCGGGGGAAGAGCATTTGCTGCATGTACTCAACTGTTGGCATCCACTCCGTCCAGACTTGAACACCCATACCGAGCAGGCGTTCGCGTTGCTCGGGCGTCAGACCTGCGGGTGTAGGGTTAAAGCTGTAGGATTTTTGCATGGGGGTACGCTTGTAGTCAAAGTCCATGTAGGTGTAGGGGTTAGCGGAGTTGACGACATCATGTCCATCGAGGATGGCATCCTTAACAAGGCTGATAGGTCCATCCCAGTAGTGGATGATGGTATCGGTCATCACCTTTCCTTTGATGTCCTTGCCACCGCCATCACCGTGGATATCACCCCCCATGATTTCGTTCCAGCCCATGGCACGCTTGCCCTTGCTCTGGATGATTTGCTGAACGCGCTCCGTGAAGTACAGCTGAACTTCAGACAAGGTGGTGTAGCCCTTTTCCTTCATGAAGGCTTCGATCGCAGGCTCACCCTTCCACTGCTTGGCAAAGCGCACCTCATCACCCCCAAAGTGCATGATGGGACTGGGGAAGAGTTCCGCTAACTCGCCAAAGACATTCGAGACAAACTCGTAGGTACTCTCCTTGGTGGGGTCAAGCGCAAGATTCGACCCAAAGGTCGTGGGCATCTTATCAAGCTTTTTGAGAGAGAGCCATGGATAGGCAACAGCCGCTGCCGTGCTGTGACCGGGTACATCAAACTCGGGGATGATGGTGATGCCACGCTCGGCCGCGTAGGCGATGATGCGCTTGATTTGCTCCTGCGTGTAAAAGCCCTCGTGCGGGTGACCGATGCTCTTACCGCTCTTCCACTTGATGGCTTCGGTATCGCTGCGCTTACTGCTAATTTCCGTCAAGCGAGGGTATTTTTTGATTTCAACGCGCCAGCCGTCATTATCCGTAAGGTGCCAGTGGAAGACATTCATTTTCAGCAAGAACATCTGGCCAAGCAAGTCCTTGACTGCCTTCTCACCGTAGAAATGGCGAGCTTCATCCAGCATCACCGCTCGCCATTGATAGCGCGGAGCATCCGTCAGGCAAAAGGATTTTACACCCAAAGTTGTTTTATTAGGCTCAATGATCTGAATCAGGCTAGCACAAGCTCGCAACAAGCCCTCTGGACTTGCATAATAAACGGCAAGGGAATCGCCCGAAGCCGTAATTTTGTAGGATTCTTCCCCCATGTCTTTCAGCTCATCGCAAGCAAAAAACATGATAGCACCAGCCGAGGGCACCTCGAATTGCGTGCCACTAGGGTATTCGTTGAGGGCAATCTTACGCCCCAATTGCTCACCCATCATCTTAGCGACAAATCGAGCACACTGGAGTTCTCTCTCATCATCACTGACAATGGTGATATCGCTATCATCTAGAAAAGTGAAGGCCTCGTGAGCCCCCATCTGCAGCTGCGCTGGCTTGGGGATAATATTCTCTTGGGCTGTCACACTAGCCGTTAAGAGAGCCAAAAAAGTCAAGCAGGGAAAAATCTTCATTTCACCATGCTAACAGATTACCAAGACAAGGCAAGTAGAAAATACTCCCCCAGCTATGCTGGCATGAAAAAGCGCAAGCTCTCAAAGAACTTGCGCGTTAAAAAATAGCAAAAGCTTTCCTCAAGCCTTAGGCTCTGTATTGGCTTGCTCCTTTTCGGACTTTTCCACCACGACGGCATCTTGCGCCGCAGGCGTTTCAGGTTCAACGATGGCCTTTTGGGTCGTGCCTTTTTCTGCATTCATGGCTGCGTCTTCAAACTCTTGACGAACCTTTTTAAGCTCGCCTAAGCTTTTGCCGATATTGCGAGCAATGTCGGGCAGACGCTTTGCCCCAAAGACGATGAGACAGACAACGGCAAGAATAAACCAATGCATAGGGGAACCCAAATTAGCAAGAGTAATCATGACTACAGTCTACGCCATCCCCCCCGCTAATAGCAAGCCTAAACTTACAAATCCACCACGCATGACGCAATGGAATAACATTGCCATGCACCTATCGCTGTGCTATGCTCATCACCATGAAACAAAAGTCACCCCATACAGAAACCGTTTTAGGGATAGCCTTTGCCATTCTGGGCATCATCTTTGTCATTCAAGGATTCAACCTCGTCGGCTTTGCCCGCATCGCCTTCATCGCCTGCGGTCTCGTTGATTTTGTCCTTGCCTACACGAAGCTGAAACCCCTTTGGATGAAGAAATAAAGTCATTTTTACGCTTTGATGAGCATCTGCAAATGCTCTTCGAAGCTGGGGTAGGATGTGTTGATGTTTTCACAGTGCAACAGGGTCGTTTCACCATCTGCACAAAGTCCCGCCATGAGGAAGCTCATCGCGATGCGGTGATCGCCAAAGCTGTCGAGCACGGCACCATGTAAGGCGGCTCCACCCGTGATTTCCATCCCATCCTCAAATTCTTCGACAAGACCACCCATGGCTCTCAAATTACCTGCGGTGGTAGCAATGCGGTCGCTCTCCTTGACACGAAGCTCCTTGGCATTGCGAATCTTAGTCGTGCCCTTGGCAAAGGCGGCGGCTACCGTCAACACGGGAATTTCGTCAATCAGGTTGGGTACCTCTGCGGGCAAGACCTCGGTTGCTACCAAGGCGCCATTGTAGCGAACGCGAATATCGCCATAGGGCTCCTTCGCATCTGCATCGGAGACCGTAATCGTGATATCTGCGCCCATGCGTTGCAAGACATGGATGATGGCATCGCGCGTTGGGTTCAGCCCCACATTTTTAAGCGTCAAATCACTATTGGGCACAATGGAAGCCGCCACGAGCCAGAAGGCCGCGCTGGAGATATCCGCAGGAATCGTGATATCTTTGGCCTTGATACTAACGGGCCCCTGCACCGCCACGTCCAAGCCATCGGCCGAGGTCTGACAGGGGACATCGAAGTGCGCTAACAGCCGTTCCGTGTGGTCGCGGGTGATGGCGGGTTGATGGACGCTTGTCTCTCCATCCGCCAGAAGACCAGCCAACAAGACCGCACTCTTGACTTGCGCACTAGCCATGGGCAAATCGTAATGGATAGGCTTCATGCGAGCACCAGTAATTTGAAGGGGGGCGCAACCCGCCTTTTCGCCACAAGCCTCAATTTGGGCACCCATCAGGCTCAGTGGGTCAATGATGCGCTTCATCGGGCGAGAGCTCAGGGAATGGTCGCCAAAGAGGCGTGTACTAAAGGGAAGCCCTGCCATCAGGCCCGCCATGAGACGCATGCCCGTGCCTGAATTACCACAGTCAATATCCTGCTTGGCAGCTTGGGGCTGCATGGCTGTACCTGTCAAACAAAAATCGGTGGAACCCGCTGATGTCCACTGAACAGATGCCCCCAACTGCTGCATGGCGCGCAGGGTATTCAAGCAATCTTCACTGCACAGGAAGTTTTGAACATTCATGCTCCCCGCCGCCAAGGCACCTAAGATGGCGACGCGGTGGGAAATACTTTTGTCACCAGGGACAGTCAGGGTGGCGCAAAGCCCCTTGGGGGCACGAGAAACGGTGATACTCTTATCGGGCATAAATCTTGATTTGTTTAGTTTGAAAGGCTTCTTGAATACTGGCATCAAAATAGGCTTCGAGCGCGAACTCTCGCTTGGCACTCTCAAGCGCGCTGCGCAAACTCGCGGCACAATCTTCAAAACTCGCGGGATGGGCGGGTTTTATCTCCCCAGCCAGAACGATGTGCCAACCCCATCTGCTGGGTAGAAGGCAAGGCGTATCTGCCGCGATGGCCGCGTCACCAAAAAGGGGAAGTTCAGGTAAGGGGTGACGGGCATCATCATGAATCAAGCCCAAATCCCCACCCTTGGCGGCGCTGGCGGCATCTTCACTCTTCTCCTTCGCTAAGGCGGCAAAATCGGCACCAGCTTGCTGGGCCTGCAAAATTTCTTGAGCTGCTGATTCGGGATGATTCTTCATCAAGAAGATATGCTTGAGCTGGCGGGATGCGGGGACGACAAGCTCCTGCTGCATCTCGGCATAGGCAGCTTGCAACTCCTGCTCACTCACGTGTTCATGCGGGGCAAGGGCGCGTTGCAGTAAAGCTAGCTCCTTGAGCCGTGTCTCGATAAGTGCGGTCAGTGAAGCCTCATCCAAGCCTGCTTGGGACAGTTGGTAAGCAAAGGCCTCTGGCGTGGTGGCTCGTGCTGCCAAACGCGCGTAGGCAGCCTCGGCATCGGCACGCATGTCAGGCAAATTCTTATCGTTGTACTGGGCGCGCACGCGTATCAACTCGGCGCGAACCAAGTCAATGAGGGCACTGACAC
This sequence comes from Akkermansia sp., assembly GCA_044433085.1. Taxonomy (GTDB): domain Bacteria; phylum Verrucomicrobiota; class Verrucomicrobiia; order Verrucomicrobiales; family Akkermansiaceae; genus Akkermansia. The sequence goes on along the minus strand of JAWXTZ010000013.1, from coordinate 3,394 downwards.
GACGTTTTGCATCGGGGCTAGACTGCCCCGACAAGAAGGCTAGCTCTTGACAATAGGCATTGAGCCTTTGAGCATCAATCACCTCCCCGAAAACGACAGCTTCGGGCTGCTGCGCAGGCACAGGCTTAGACTGATAACGATGAATCATCGACCAGACAGGACCCTGCCACAGCATCAAATCCACAGCCAAATACGCCAGTACCGATGAAAATACTGCGAGTTTTAAGGCAAACAATTTGATGGGCGAAAGCATGCACCTCCATTGTAGCAGATAGCACTTTATCTTGCAATTCTAAAGAGGAATGACGTAACATGAACTTAAATATAGTGAAATATCACAAAAATAGTCTTGTTTTTTCCATGCAATATGTTACCGTTGCATCCAACTACAACAATGACACAACTCATCATTTATCTCGGCTTGGCGCTGGGCGTTTCCTTTATCTGCTCGGTATTGGAAGCTGTTTTGCTATCCATCCCCCGCTCCTTCATCAGCATGAAGGAGGCTGAGGGCTCCGCAACGGCACCTCTGTTGGCAAAATTAAAGGACGAAATTGATCGTCCCATCTCCGCAATCCTCATCCTTAACACAACGGCACACACAGTAGGCGCAGCAGGCGTCGGTGCCCAAGCCGTCAATGTATTCGGCGAACAATATTTTGGTCTCATTTCGGCCATTTTGACCTTCCTGATTCTCTACGCTTCAGAGATTATCCCCAAGACACTCGGCGCCAATTATTACCGAGTATTAGCCATGCCTGCCGCACGCTTTTTGCAGGTTATGATCGTCGTCATTTACCCCTTGGTCTGGTTCTCTGAACTCATCACCAAACTTTTCTCCCCCAAGCATCATGAAGCCACCGTCAGCCGTGAGGAAGTCTCGGCCATGGTGAGTGAAGGCACGCGTGAAGGCGTCATCCACAGCTCGGAGAACATCATCTTCCAAAACATCATCAAGATGGGTCAAATCCCTGTCCGCAAGGTCATGACCCCTCGTGTCGTTTGCATCACCGCCAACGAAGAGCTAACCCAAGAGGAATTCTATGACGAATGCCCCGATGACGGTCGCCTCTACTCCCGCATCCCTGTCTATGCAGAAGATAAGGACTTCATCACGGGCTATGTCCTCTTCATGGACATCATGGAGCACATTGCGGATGATGAAGAAACGCTCAAACTTTCGGAAATTCGTCGCCCCATCCTCGTGCTCAATGAAGCCACCTCCGTCTCGGCAGCATGGGAACGCTTGTTGGCTGATAAAGAGCACATCGCCATGGTCGTTGACGAATACGGCACCTTCCAAGGTCTCATCACCATGGAAGATATCATGGAAACCATCCTCGGTCTTGAAATCACCGACGAAAAAGACACCGTGACGGATATGCAAGTTCTCGCCCGCGAAAAATGGCAGGAACGACGCGTCAAGTACAAGCAATTCCTGAAAAAGGTCGATTCAACAAGTCCCGAACTTGGGCAACATCAAGACACTATTTAATTCACCATGCCAAGCTTCCCCATTAACCGAGAAGAATTGACAGCCGCCATCATCGAGCTCAACTCCATGTCCCGAGCTCAAGGCATCATCATGAACCAAGATGGACACATCAAAACAGGAAATCGGGAGGATGCCGACTTCCTTTGCATGCTCATCCCCGCCCCCACCCTTGCCCGTCAACTGACGGCTGACGGCTTGAGCTCCTACACCGGTAAGGAGCTTAAAGCATGGGGAGATGCCTACGACATCACCCCCCTAGAGGCTCTGCTCGAACAAGCTTAAGCGACCCTTGAACTAACGGCTTGACAAGGTCTTTTAATAAGCCTATATTGATAAGTCTCTACTAGAGTTTTACCATGTTACAATTTAAATTTATCTCTCAGTTTGTTGAGCGGACAGGTCTCTCTCAACTTGCCAAGAAGCTTGAGGGCGACTCTCGCCTGATGAGTTTAATTGCGCTACTGAGCATCTTTGCACTCTGCTGCATGGCAAGTAGCTTCACGCCCGATGGGCAAGCAGCCCTTTTTCGCATCATCTGGATTTGCCTTGTTAGCATCGCGCTGATTTTCCTCTATTGCAGCGGTGTCTATGCATCGGACATCAGCAGTAGCCGAAGCCTGCTCATCCTCTTCCTGATTCTCGCACAGCTTTTTAGCATCCCCCTCATCTTCACCGCGCAAGGGTATATTCCCATTAATATACCACCCAATTTTGCGCTCCTCTTCATCCCTTGGATTGTTGCACCAGGCATTACCTCCATCCTCATTGGTCGCCGTATGGGGATGTTTGTCACGCTTTGTGTGGCCTTGCTTGGTACGGCTCTTTGCCCCGCACACGATGGACACAACTCGCAAGCCATCTATCTGGTGAGCTGCATGCTGACCGGGGTTGCATCATCCTTGCTCTGTGGGCGTGTGCATAAGCGAGAGCATGTCCTTTACGCGGGCTTCGTCGTTGGACTGATTGCCTTTGCCAGCAGCTTCCTGCTCGGTCGACTTTACTTGGAAGTCCTGCACACCGATCACGTGGGGCTTAACTACAGCTGGCTTGCGATGGAACTTATCGCCGCTGTCGGGATGAGTTTCATGTACGCGGTCTACGTCGGGGGCATCATGCCTGTCCTTGAGCGACTCTTCAACATCAGCACCCCCATCACTTGGCTGGAGCTGGGCGACATGAACCACAAATTGCTCAAAGAATTGCAGCTGCAAGCCCCCGGTACCTTCCACCACTGCATCGTGGTCTCACGCCTTGCAGAATCCGCTGCCGAGGCCATCGGTGCCGACCCGACGCATAGTGCAGTTTGCGCCCTCTTCCACGACATTGGCAAATTGAAAAATCCCCAGTACTTTGCGGAAAACATCAATGATTCCATGACGAGCCCCCACGATGAGCTGACACCCGATATGAGTGCCAAAATCATCAACAACCACGTTACGGATGGCGTTGAACTGGCACTCATCAATGGGCTCAACAGCCGCATCGTTGATGTCATTCGCGAGCATCATGGCGTCTCCAGCGCCTATTTCTTCTACCGCAAGGCCTTGGAGCATTACGAGGCTGAAATGGCCCGCTTTGAAGCAGGTAAGATTGATACCGCACCCAAAGCCGTCTGCATCAAGGATTTTAGTTACAAGGGGCCCATCCCCCAAAGCAAGGAATCAGGCATCGTCAGCATGGCCGATGCGGTGGAAAGTGCCACGCGCTCCCTACGCAACCCGACGGAAGCCGACATCAAGGACATGATTGCAAGCATTTTCAAAGGACGCATCTTGGATGGTCACCTCAACGACAGTCAATTGACCTTGGGCGATTTGGATATCCTAAAGGACTCCTTCTTCATCTCCATCAAATCCATGCACCACAACCGAATTGCTTACCCCAAACCCAAGGAGGAAG
>JAWXTZ010000012.1:0-30922 GCA_044433085.1 Akkermansia sp. | reverse complement strand
ATCCGACATCGGAGCAGCTGGCAAATTATGCCGCAGCCTGCGGCTACAAGGAGCTGCGGGTGACCGAGGCCCCAAGCCCCTACCACACGTTAAAGTACCGCGAGTACGATGACTATATCACTACTGCGTGGTATGCACCAGCTTTGGAGTCCTTGCAAGCCGCTAAAAAGGCAGAGGCACAAGAGTCTCTGGATAGCTCGCTACATTACGCGCGATTAAACGTTAATGCTTTAGGTTTTGACGTTGATTTTAACCAAGAGGCGCAAATCAACGTCATGGGCATGGTAGTCATGGGTATGGCGGACGACTACACAGATGCCGACAACGTGGTGCATGCGCTGAGCATTGAGGACATTAAGGTTATTGCGGGTGCCATGGCGGCTTATAAAAAATCGTGCCACGAGGTGGCGCGGGCAAAGCGTGCCGCGATTGACGCGGCTGAAACGGTGGAGGAGTTACTTAACCCAACAGAGTAAGCCAATGAACGCTGGAAAATACCTCGCGGTCTCCGCGTATACTGACACGCAGGTGTTACATAGGGGCGTGGTCATCCTAACTGTGCCCGCAGGCAAGCAAGGATTCGTCGTGAAGCCATCTGTCATCCCTGTGAGGACTGTTGGCTCTTGCCATATTACGGAGTGTAATGACCCTGCCAAAGCAATGGTTTTACAGCATGCAGGGACGGACGAAATTCATGTCGAGCCTGAACTGCGAGAGGAGCTAAGCCAAGCGACGAGTGGCATTGTAGACTTGCGGGCAGAGCAAGCCGTGCAAGACGCGGCTATTGCCACCAACACAGCCAATATTGCCACCAACACAGCCAATATTGCCACCAATACAGCCAATATTGCCACCAATACAGCCAATATTGCCACCAATACGAGCAGCATCAGCAGCCTTCAATCCAGCCAAACAGCGCAAAATACAAGCATCAGCTCATTGCAATCCAGCGTCACAGCCCTGCAAGGCGCGGCTAAGAATTTTCTGCCCAACTGGGCTAATGCGGTGCCGCTTGCCTTGAGTGACAATTTTTCTTACACTGCGCCATGTAATGGGTGGCTAATCGGTCACGATTGGCATTACAGCAGCAATGACACGCTTATTAAGATTAACGGTGTGCAAGTCGGGTACGGTGATTATGACGGTGCCGTGTACATCCAAGTACTAATGAGCCAAGGCGACGTGCTTACTATTCCCGACGGCGGAAACGGCGCGTTCAATTTCGTGCCATGCAAAGCTTAACTTAGAAATTTTATGTTAAAACGAATCAAAGAATTAGAAGGGAATCAAGTACTCGTCATGGCTGCCGAGTCCGACGAGGATTGGGCGGTGCTTAACGGCTTTAGCTCGGAGCTGCACGAGGTGGAGTTAATCGAGGGCGCATATTACCTTACCAGCAGCATCACGCTTGACGCTCGCAAAGCTGTCAAACGAGCCGAGGTTGACAAGGCACGTGATGCTTGGCTGCATGATGATACCACACTGACTGTCGATGGCGTGGGCGACGTTACCTACAACGTGGATGCCATGACCAATGTGCAATGGCTGATTATTAAAGGCATCCCCGAGGACGAGCCTAAGACTTTTATTCTTGCCGATGACTCTATAACGCAGCTGACTCAAGACATGGCGCGAGCAATCGCCAACGCATTCGAGGCGCACCGCGAGCTAGCCTACACCTACAAGACAGTAGCCTACGCAGCCATCACAGCGGCAGAGACTAGCGATGAGCTGGACGCAATAACCTTCCAACCAATAGAAGAACAACAATGAGTACAGAAAACACAACAACGGATAAGGCGGGCGTCCTCGCTGAGGGCATTTTGACGAGTATCTTGCTTGCGTGCAAGGTGCCAAGCAAGTACGCGGGCGGTATTGCGAGCGCTCTTTGGGTGGCGATTACGGCTATTCTCGGCACGATTTGCGCAACAAGCTGCACCGCAACTAGTACCACAACAGTCACTACCAATGCTGACGGTACATGGCAATTGGAGTACAGTCAATCCGCTCCAGTCGTGCCAGCGACTGGCACGGTAACGCTTGTAGATGGAGATGCGAAGTAATGTGCGTAAGAAAAGAGAATGAAGCCCTCCTCATGTATGCTCTTCGTTTTTTGGTTGAGCATACAGCCGAAGCTTTTATCGCGGTTGCTTTAGCTGCTACATTTTTTGTGTACCAAGACTTCAAGGAATTGAGTAAATCACAGATTGATGTCAACACACAGATTTTGCTGGAGATGCAACAAATTAACAACAGGCTAGACCACTTAGAATATGAAGACCGACATTAAATTGATACAAGCTGCTGTTGGCGTGACTGCCGACGGCATTATTGGGCCGCTTACCATCGCGGCTATCAAGGATAAGCTGGGCATTGAAACCGTTACAGAATGTAACTCTTTGCCAACTAAGGCTGAAATCCGTAGCAATAAATCTATTTATGGTATCGCTGGAAAGGTACCACTCAAGAAAATTACACCCCCTTACCAATTATACTATGAAGGCAAACCACTCACGACCATCAGCGTCCACGAAGCAATCGCGGACAAAGTCCTCCGCATCCTCCAACGCACGCTCGACTACTACGGGGCAGCGCGCATCCAAGAGCTCAAGCTTGACCAGTACTCCGGTTGCTTCAGCGACCGAAACACAACCAACGGAACCAGTAAATCCATGCATGCATGGGGAATTGCCCTCGACTTCTGTGCCGAGCTCAATGGATACAACACAAAAACAAAAGACGCCCTCTTCTCCCGCGATGTCTACAAACCCTTCATCCAATTCTGGTACGACGAAGGCGGACGAAGCTTTGGACTTGAGAATGGCTACGACTGGATGCACTTTGAGCTTTGTCAAGCCTAAAGGTCATGTTTTAAAGTGCGGATTCCGCGGGAACCGTCGCCCTACTTTGAGCGATGTTCTTGCGGTGCGTCCTTCTAAATGCGCAGTGCCTACAACACTGGGGATTGATAGCGATACGACGATTCCGCGCTTGCGTGTGGGTTACCCTGCAAGCTGGACGAAGGATGAGCGAGCTGTTCGCAATCGCGCTTTGCAATGGGCTTTCCGCATGCCTATTTGTGAGGTAGAAAGCGAGAGTGACGCGCTTGAACTGTCTATCAGTACACTTCAAACGCGTGCGATCATTGCGCGTCGTGTGGTGCGGACTATTCTTCGTGGAGACCTAGAAAAAGCTTTGTTGGCATGAAGACATCATTTGGTGGTGGGGTGTTAGGCAAGGGGATGCAGCTGCGCATGGACATGGATGTTTACGCGCGCGGCTTGTCCGCTTGTGAAAACTTTGAGCTTGGGCAGATGGGGTACGCGCGTCGTCGCCGTGGCTTTGCGTATGTAACAGAGGCATTGGATGCTTCTTCACGTGTGCATGCGTACGTTTACTCTCCATCGGTGACCTTGCTGGTGGAGGTGGGCGGAAGCAAGTTGCGTGTGTTAAGTTTGGACGGCTATGAGGTGGCAGAGATTGCCGCGCCATGGTCTGCCGACGAAGCGGGAAGCGTGAAGGCTAGCCAGCTGAAAAAGGCGCTTATCTTGACGCACCCTAATCACCAACCGATGGAGTTGTTGCCCGCTGATAGCTCACTAAGCGCATGGACGCTGAGTGAATACGAGCTGACGCATGAGCCGTGGTACACCTTGTCTTTACAGGATAGCACGACGAGTTTACTGCTCAAGGGGTCGCAAGGGACTCTTGATTTCACGGAGACTCAAGACCAAGTAAGGGTTGGCGACGTTCTCAAATTTGCCTACACGGTAGACAGTGCGAGTCATGACGTTGGCGGTAGTGATGGATTTTACCCGAGCGCGGACGGTGTGCTTTGTGGCGGTAAATGGACGCTACAGGTCAGTGGAGAACGTGGATGTACCCTCAAGGTGCAACGTCGGTACTCAGGTGGCTCGTGGCACGATTTAGCGACCAGTATTACAGATATTGACGCGCCTAGTAATAACATTTTAGCAGGAGATGAGACGGACGCCATGTGCTACCTGCGCGTCAAATCCACCGATAACGCAGGAGAGTGGAAAGACTGGGCCCAGACACTCGTGCTTAACACATGGACGCGAACTTTGCGTCTCGCTGTAACTGGCGCAAGCTCCCTCAATAAAGCGACTGTTCCACTCTCTCGCCCTGTTGATGATACGACGTGGCCAATTTTTTTGAGCGGTACAACATTTAGCCTAATTCACAACAGTGAAACCTATAGCATTACGCTCGATTACGCGGGCTATGAGTATTTGCGATTTTTACTACCTGACAATCTTAACATCAGCAACCAAGATAGCGTTAAGGTGGTTGCGACTCAAGTGGCAGACGACTACCTCAACAAGGCGCGCTGGTACCCCGAGGGGACTAGCTTTCTGCCTAACCAGTACGAGCTCTTCCCTGATAGCCTTGTAAGCGTACTCCATTGGCGGACAAAATTCAAGCAACTCGTCAATGGTACATGGGCAGACATCGAGCTGACGAGCGCAGACGCCGCGGATTGTGCTGTCGTCCTTCGAAATCCTAGTGTGTCCTTGTATGCTGGCTACCCTGCGGGCTGGTACGTGCTTGAATTCGGCAGCGTCTTTCCTGCCGATAATAATATGAATGAGGCCGTCTTGCTTGATGGTTGCTTCGGTGCCGTAGGCGCGGGCTGTGTCAGCTTTGGCGTGGATGCGTCAATCAATGCAATTACGACAGCGTTACCGACTGCAGAAACTACAACAAACGACTGGTCATGGTGTGCCTGGCGAGAGGCTTACGGCTACCCAAGTACAAGCTTCGTGCATCAACAGCGCGTCTCGTTTGCGAGCACTAGTGCTCAACCTCAAACTATATGGATGAGCAAGACGAACGATGTATCTAATTTTGAGGTGCTGACGGATTATGATGATAGCTCGATCACTGCAACCTTGGACACCTGCAATGAGTCAAGCATCTGCTGGGCTCATACAAAGGGCGCGGATTTGTGCATCGGTACACAGATGGGCGAGTATGTTATCGCGGCGGGTGACAACACCAGCACTCTGACGGCAGCGAATGCCTTGGCTTACCCTGACGGCTATGTGGGGGCAAGCAGCGCAGCTGCTAGCATCGTCGCGGCCGACTTGGTGGTCTACCTTGAGCGCGGCAGCCAACGCTTGCGCCAGCTGGGCTACAGTGAGGCAGCTAACGGCTATGTGTCGGCTGACATCACGGTGCTTTGCCCTGAGGTTTTGGAGGATGGCGGGGGATGCGTAAGCCTCGCCTATGCCCGCAAGCCTGACCCTGTCCTCTACGCTGTGCGAGCGGATGGCAAGATGGCTGTTTGCGCCTTTAACCCACAGCAGAATGTCTGTGCGTGGCATTTGTTCACCACACCTAACGGGCTAATAAAATCGGCTGTCACCATCCCCCAAGAGACCGGTGGTGATTGGTTGTTCTTGCGCGTTGAGCGCACTAGCCCTGATGGCAGCCAGACGACGCAGACCATCGAGGTGTTGAAAGATGTTAACGACTGGCAGGATGTGCAACTCACCAACGATGGCGAGCTGACGACTTGTGATTTTGAGTCTTACTTGCTCACCACAGATATGAGCAGCTACAGCAACGCGAGCAGGGAGAGCTTGAATGGTTCGCTGAATTTGCTGATGGCGGAATCTTGCCCCGCTGAGAGCGTGACCTGCACGGTTAATGGCGGCAAGGATTGGACCACCCTCAACCAACAGGATGAGCTAGCAGAGGGCTGGAATAAGGTCAATGCCGCATCCAGTAACAAGGATAGGCGTATTTTCGGGTTCAAGGTGACTGGTAACAGGGACTTCTGGTGCTTGGGCATGACAACAATCAGCAATTAAGAAGGAATATTTATGGATCGAGCACGATACAATTTTGCGCAAGCCAGCCCTGAAGCGGCTGGACGAGTCGCAGCAGCAAAGGCGGGCATTGTCGCCAACTCTGTCACGGAGTTAGGCAAGGGCATTGTGGAGTACGGAGAAATGCATGACGAGGGGCTTGCACACAAATTGCAAGCGGCTGAGTCAAACTACGAGCTAGGGCGCAAAAAGCGCGATGCCGAGAATCCCTATCGCCTTATCCGCGAAGACGGCACCCCCGACAAGGACGCGATTGACGAAGAGAAACGAATCTACCGCGATGCCTTGACTGAAGCCTACGGTGGCGGTTTTTGGGCACCCGCGAACAATGGTAAGTACCGCGAGTCCGTCAAGAATGGCGAGAAAAAACTTGAAGACACCCTAGCCATCCAACAAGTGGGGCAGGTGAGTCAGTTCTGCACGGATAGTCTTAAGCTGAACATGGGGCTAGCTGAGCAGACCGGCAACTGGGGGCGAGCCCACGAGCTGCTGAACTATGCCAAGATAAACAAGTTTATCAGTGAGCCTAAGTTCACGAAAGAAGAGTACTTACTGGGTCAGCGCGAGTTGCTGAGCCGTGCTCAGGTGAGTTATGATGACAACCCCTTGGCTTTTGCTGCTAGCTTTGATGCGGGGGATTATGACGGCTTGAGCTTAGACAACAAGGCGAAGTTGAAATCGCTTTACAGGCAGGCGATGAACAGCGCGCCAAGGTCGGCTAAGATGGGCAAGGGTGCGGACGGTAAGTCTACTCTTATTAAGCCCGCGCCTCATGCCATCACAAAGGATATGGCTGACTTGTGGGGGCAATTCAATGGGGAATTTCCTGATGATGTCCGCGTGACCCGGGTTAATCCCCTGCTTGAAAATCATGTGCGATACATGATGATGCGCGACCCCGCTAAGAGTGGTGATGCGAATTTGCAAGAAGAGATTCGCACGCTGGTGAAGTCTTTTGGAGGTGACGAGGGTTATGCTAATGGCTTGATTGAGCAGGTTGGTAAGGAGATGTTTCAGAAGGATACGTTTAACCCATCTTCCATATTGGACACTTTTGATTATGAGCAGGCGATTGGTCCAGCAAGTCGTCAATGGTTGGCTCATTTTCGTGATGAGGTGGAGAGGTATAAGGGTGTTTCGGTCATGCAAGATGATGACGAGCGAGAGCTGCGCGTATTAGCGACACGTAAGGTTCGCGAATATGAGGAGTATGCCGCCCGCATCAAGAAGCAAATTCAGGCAGATGTGACGCGCAAGTATGACTTATGGAAGAATCAAAATCCCGATGCTAGTTACGTTGAGCAGACAAGTGCCTTTTTAGACTTATTTGAAGACGCGACGACTTACTATCAAGCAGAGGGCACCGCGTGGGCTCGTGGACTGGAGGATGAAGCTGCTGCTATCCAGAAGGATAGAGAATCATTTGATATCCAAGCTCAAGAAAAAGCTATTGAATATGGGCAGTCTATCATCCCTGACGAGGCGCAAGCAACCAACATTGAAGGAGAGTCGGTGTCGCTGCAGCTTAATGTTGGGCGTGATTACAGCAAGCTGGCCAAGCGTGAAGATTACCAGACGGAGCCGGTGCTTTACGTGCCTAAAGGTAGCTTGAATGCGCAAGAATTAGACCTGTATAACGGCAAGAATTACACCCGCGCCAAGGTTGTGGAGACGGACGATGTGAGTGCGCCTACCACATCTGTCTACCTGCGTGCAAGGCTTGGTGACGGTGAAGGACAATCCCGAGGTTTAAAGATTGAAGGAGGTGAAGGGTATTTTACGGTAGAGCCGCAAGCTGCGACTTCTTCCACGAGTGATGCATCTGCTGCGAGCCTCATCTTTAAGTCTGAGGCACGACTTGACCAAGATGGAAAGATTACTGTTTATCGTTTGCCTGCTGCTGATGGCGGTGGATCCTATGAAGTTGCTGGCATCAATGAAGCATCTCACCCAAAGCAAGCAGCTAAGCTGAAAGCTTTAGTTGAAGCAGGGCGACATGATGAAGCTAGGGCAGAGGCTGAGCGTTACATAGCCGAGTACACTGCGCCGGCTAAGAAAATGCTAAACGATGCAGGCATGAGTGGAGCGGGAGCTGAGTACTTCCTGCGTGATGTTTACATGAATGGCGGACCAGGCGGCGCAGCTGCTGTGTTAAAAAGAGCTAAGGCTAAAGGTGGCGACCCATTGAAAGCATTGGCTCAAGCTCGCCTTGAGTGGTATGACGCTATCATTAAAAGAAAACCCGAAAAAGCAATGTTCAGAAAAGGGTGGGTAAGTAGAACTAAGAAAACATATAACAACGCATTAGCTATTAACAAGTAAATAGATATGGAAAAATTACAAGTAAGCAAGGGTTACTCCGCTGTAGGGATAAAGCCGCACGTAGATGAGACAAATTACACCTTTCGTCCGAAAAGTGTGAGCTTTGGGCAGTATGACGAAGAGTCCAACAAGCAGCGCGGTGAGGCTTTGTATCACTTTGCGAATGCAGACAAAGCAGAGGATAGTAAGCGATGGGTGGCGGACAATTTAGGTGAAGTACCTGCGAATAACCGTGAGTACTGGATGGGCAGAGCTATCCTTAAGATGAATGGCGCTTATGAGAATCCTGTTGGGTTTATGCGAGCTAACGAATTACCCCTTGATGGGCTTGAGTCGAGGGATGATACCATCCGCGCCATCGGTACTCATTACATGCAGAAGTACACGACCGCGCATGATGAGCAGAAGGCTAAGTTGGAGGCGCAGCGTGCTGCCTACGTGGAGCATCAAGCTGAGATTGACCACATAGTGAACTTTTGCTTCACGGATGAAGAGGCACCATTTGCGGAGCTTGATATCAAACACCGTGAGATGTTGTCTGCCGCGGGTATTAATATAGACGACCTTAAGAAAGCGGGGCAAATCTACACGATGATGAAGCACCGCAAGAATCTTGATGAGAGAGCCAACACGGAGCTTCAAAATCTACTTATTCAGAACCCTAGGGCAAAACAGCTTTTTCAGGCTTATCAGGGCGGAGTTCTTGCGGACGAGTTAGCCGAGCAAGCCTTGGAGCATATTTTACCCGCTGCTAGCAGTGAGCCTTTCAGCAAATCAAAGGCAGCTGATGCGTTCCTGCTCGTGGATGGCAACCCTGCTGCGCAACAAGCCCTCTACTCTAAGCTTGCGGATAAGGGGGTAGAATACCGCGATCAGACAAGCATGATAGACCGCGTTGGGGCAATCGCCCTTAAGCCAACTTTTTCAACACTGATGTCTATGACTCCAGCAGGCTACGAGAACATCGATGCCTACTCAAAGGTTGCAGCGGGCAGTAATGACAGAGTGCGTCGAGGATTAGAGTTGGATGCCTTTATCGCTCGTGCGAAGCAGTCCTATACAGAAGGCATCACTCAAGGCGCAGGCGTTGGAGAAAAAACTGCCAGTGGCGTCGCTTCAGCTATCGCAGGCATCGCCCCATGGCTTAGTCCTGCCACCATGGGTGTTGGCGCAACTCAGCTTTATGAGCGCAACCGCGACACCATCGCGCAGGAAGGGCTCGAGCAAGGTAGTACGACAGGTGATATGCTTGCCAATATCTACGCCTACTCAGCAATCGAATCTGCAACCTTTACTATAACGGGCGGTATGCTTAAGAGCGCTAGCGAGGGAATTAAAACATCCGCAGCCCTTAAAGGCATGCTCTACAACCCAACTGTGCGCAACGAGTTTATCGTGGGGGCTATGCGTACAGGTTTCTTATTCACGGCCATGCCTGCTGTAGACGCGGGCTTGAAGACTATCTACGACGAAACATTTAACCCAGACGACAATTTAAAGCTAGGTCTCAAGCAGGGGACTGAGTACATCAAATCCTACGAAAACCCCGAGACTGTCCTACAACTCGCCATCCTCTCCGCCTTGGGTGGTGTTGCCCCAGCCATGCGAAGCAATGGCGGCTACCATATCCCTGCGGCGGCTAGAGCCGCAGCGAGCACTACTCCAGTAGGGGCTAAAGCCTACGCCTTGGCAGGTGGCAAGCCAAGCGACTACGCCCGCCTGCGTAACACGCCCGACGTGAGCGCGCGCAACAAAGCCCTCAGCGAAGCCTTGGAAGCAGAGCGCAAAGCCAACCCTACAGAATTAGCCCAACGCCAAGAGAAAGCCGCCAAGCAAGAACAACTCACCCAAGCCCGAAATCAAGAGAAGCAAAGCAATGCTCTGAAGGCATCGCTGCAGCTCTACGGTATCAGCATCGAGCCCGCGCCAAAGGAAGGCTATGTGCGCATCTACAGCGAAGGGCTCAGTAACCCAGACGGCAGCTTTAATCGAGGCGAGAAATTCATCGAAAAGCCAGAAGCTGAAGCCACCGCCCTGATTGCCGAGTTCATGAAGGACAAGCGCGACCAGACACTCAAGGTCATGCAAGACCGCGAGGTGATGAACCTCTCTATTAAAGAGTACCTTGACCGCGTCAAGGGTGAGGTTAAGGTTGAGACCTTCATCGGTCCCGAGACAATGACGCGCCTCAACGAGCGAGCCGTCAAAGCTATAGAGAAACACCAAAAGTTGGTGGATGGTGGCATGCCGCCAGAGCAAGCTTGGAACGTCATTGACCCCGCCATCTCTAAAAACCTCACGCTAGTCAGTCTTAAGGACATCCCCAAGCGATTCGCCCAGCGCATTGAGCAAGAGGGGAATCGCGGAGGATTACAAGCGGGGGACACCCCCACCACCAACACCTACGTTGTCACCCAATTCGTTGGCAGCCGAGAAAACGCCCAGCGCGTCATGATGCTTGGTAGCCACTCCACCGTGGGTAGCGCCATTGAGGAGATTGTCGAGATGGACATCCACGACCGAATTGCCCGCGAAGGTGTCACCCAAGAGAGCATCTATATGGAGCTTGCTGAATTGCGAGACTGGATGGCAGCCGACCCCGAACTCAAAGCGGGCGCGGGCTCTATCCTTGGGCTTGACCCAGCTATTGAAGCCAAAGTCATGAAGGGCGAGCAGCTTGAATATGAAGACTACAAAGCCCTCAGCCGTGCCAACACCGAAGGGCTCAGCCGAATCATGCTCACGAGCCTCACTAGCCGCGCTATGGCAGGTGACCCAAGTATCCCCTCATGGGCAATGGATAGTGTGGCTAGCCTCATCCCCGACATGGCAACCTTACCGCGTGACTTTGCCCTAGCCCAAGCACTCAACACAGCTAAAGAGGCGGGCATCCTTAATGACGTGGCAGGACGACTGATGAAGGCGACAGAGGATGACATTGCCGCCGCTCTGGCCAAGCATGATGAACCCAAGGTAGAGACTTACCTTGACCGCTTCCGCGAGCATCAAGCCGAGATGAGGGCTTACGATTCCATGCTGGGAACAGGTGAGTACACGCCCCCAAGCGTCACCCGTGAGTTTGAACAGAAGGCTAAGGAAGGGCAAGAGTTAATCAATAAACGCAAGGAGCAGGAGAACAAGCTTGATGACCCATACATCGAAGAGCTCAAGAGCCAAGGGCTGAGTCATGAAGAGGCTGTTCGCAAGCGCGCGGAAGACCAAGCCAACGCTACCGAGGAGCTGTCGCAGCGTCATGCTGATGCGCATGAGGACGCTGCTTTCTCCGGTGGTAAGTGTGTGGTGATTGAAGACGAGCGCGGGCTGATTGCTAAGTCGGGCATGCTGGAAGTGGGCAAACTGACTATCATGCCCAATTTCAAGCTTGGAGCGGGCGAGAATGGTGTTGTTCATGCCCTCAAGGGCGATTACCGCCCAGACCATGACCCTATCCGCGTATGGCGTAGGACTGACGGCAAGCTAGAAGTTATCAGTGGTCGCCATCGGCTGGATGCCGCTAAGCGTGCAGGCGCTAGCCGCATCATGAGCTATGTTTACGAAGAGAGCCCAGAACGCAATGAGGCTTGGGCGACGCGTTTCGATGTTGAGAGTAACATCTTGGACAATCAGGCTACTGAGCTGGAATGCGCTCTGTACGTTCGTGGCGAGTTTAGCGAGGGTGTTGCCCTTACTGATACCCAAGTCGCCCGCGCTGGCTTATCCCGAGAGGGTACGGCGGGAGCTAAGGGCTACCGCATTGGTCGCAATGCGGGCGAAAGTGTGATGACGGCATTGAGGAATGGCACCATTGAAGCAAGTGACGCTTTGGCGATTGCTGACTTCATCCCCTGCAATGATGCAGTTCAACAGAAGGGCTTGGGCGTGTTGCTCGATGGCGGTGGTAAGAAGCAAGCCATCGAGCGCATGGCGGCAGAAGCAGCCCTCAAGCGCATGCAGGATGAGCTAGGTTTGCAAACAGGTACAGACTTGTTTGGGAACGCGCTGGAGAATGAGGACTTCATGCGCTTTGTTGCAGAGTATGTGACCAGCAAGAAGAACGAGCTGCAGAAGGATGCTAGCTACCTGCGTGCAACCGTTGGGCGCAAGACATCGCAGCTGATGGCGACTCGTTACGGGGTGGATATCAAAGACCCTGACGCGCTCAAGAACGCACGTGCGGAGGTTGCTAATCAGATTGAGCAATGGCGCAGCCCTTACACTAACTCAGAGCTGATGAATGAAATTCGTGATGCTTGGGCGGCTGAAAATCCTAACGAACCTATGGCGAATTTTAGTGTAGATAAGGCTAATTTTGTCGTCACGGATGGGCGGGGGAGTCATGTGAATTTTGAAGATGTTGTCAAACAATTTCACGATGATTGCAAGGCGAAGCTTGAAGAGCTTAAAACGACTGGAGAGTACAAAGACGTGATTGATAATATCACAAAGGCTCTGAATGGAGAACTGAATGGTTCGTTCCCCTTCCGTGATTTAAATACTCAAGAAATAGCCTACTTTAAAGCCGTGCTTGAACTCGATTTGAGTGGGTACGAGTGGCGATTTTCTGTGGACAAATTGCGCAACGACGCGAGTCACAAAAAAGCGAAACCTAATGAGTTAATGTTGACTCGCGAGGAAATTCAACTCTACCCATCTTTCATAGACGCCGCGTTCGAGGGGCAACCCACACTGACCATTACAGATAAAAATAAGCGAGGGGTTCAAGTTATTATTGCCAAGATTAGCAACCCTGCTACAGGGATGAATATTACTTGCGAGTTGGCACCAAAGAAAGCTCGACCTACTAGGCCTTCTGCCTTGGAGAAGAAAAAACCCCGATTAAACATCAGCTCAATCAGGGTTTTCGGGTCTCGAAACGCAGGGCTCCCACCTGCAAGCTCGCATAATGCTCCTTCCGGCAAGGATAGTATTTCACCAAAATTTGTGAATGTCAAGGAGAATTTGCAGAAACAGGAGATTTCTAGCGCGAACACAAGTATTAACAGCGGGAAAGTGCCAGCTATCTACAATGCTGTCACCAAGAATCACAATGGGTGGGCAAAAGGAACGCGTAACATCGACATCGGAGGGGGTAGGTATGACACCCTAACTGACGCTCTTGCAACTAAAGGAGTAGAAAGTTTTGTCTATGATCCATTCAATCGAAGCGTGGCAGAGAACGATGTTGTCTTGTCGTTCTTGAAGGCTAGAGATGGATTGGGAGATACTGCGACCTGCGCCTCAGTGCTCAATGTTATCAAAGAGCAATCTATCCGCGATAACGTCATTCATCAAGTGTCTAAAGCGATCAAGCCCGAAGGTGTTGCTTACTTTACAATCTACGAAGGCAACGGCAAAGGTTTAGGCAAGATGTCTAAGTCTGACTGCTGGCAAAACAACCGAAAGACAGAAAGCTACCTACAAGAAATTCAGGCTTTCTTTGGGGTTGTGGAATTGAAGGGCAAGCTTATTATTGCGAGAGAGCCATTGCATGCCGATAAGCCCGCGCGTTGGTTTAACGATAAGGGGAATACTTACGTGGATTTCTCGCTAGGTAAGATGCGTTCTGACGTTGCGCCACCAGTGGGAAGCAAGAATTTTACACGATGGTTTGGCGACTGGAAGAACTCGCCCAAAACAGCAAGCAAGGTCGTTGACGAGAATGGCGAGCCTTTGGTAATGCATCATGGAACGAACCAAAAGTTCAGCATCTTCGACATGAGTCAAGCGGGCAAGTTTGATAATGGCACATCTGCAACGCGAGATAGAGGTGCTTTCTTTACTTCTGATTTAGAGCACGCCGAAGGGCATGCAGACGGTGCAGCCAGATACCAAGGAGGCAAGGCTGAGGTTATGTCGGTTTTTGTTAATATTAAAAAGCCTCTCCTCGTTGAAGTAGATGAGTGGTACGCTGAACGCAAATACTATACCAATGAAAATTGGTATGACCGAAACAGAGAGGAAATCTGGACAGAGTTTGACAAGGGGGATTATGATGGCATTATCATCACGGGAGGTATTCAAGCCCGAATGATGTGCATAGCTCTTAATCCCAATCAAATCAAGTCCGCGACAGGCAATAACGGAGATTTTAGCGAGCTAAACCCCGACATTAATTTCTCCCTTGGTGGTATGCGAGCCCTCACCGCAAGCAATGCGCTGAGCAAGGGGTTGACTTTTGAGGACCCATCCGACGGCAAGATTAAATTCTTCATTGACTCTAGCAAGGCTTACCTTAAGGATAACTTCCGCATGGGGGAACTCACCAGTGTGTCTAAGGGTAGCCACAAGGACACCACCTTGAAGAGCTTGCTTGACTTCCCTGACATGTATGAGGCTTACCCTCACTTGGCAGACATGCGCGTGCGTGTCTATCGCCCCACGCGTTCCGAGCCCGTCATGGGTTACTTTGTGCGAGCTGAAGGCAAACAAGCCGCCTACATCGCCCTTAATATGGAGCGATTCAGCGCCAAGAACCCCGCCCGCATGCTCAATACCTTGGTGCATGAATCCCAACACGCTATCCAAGCTTATGAGGGGCATTCTCGCGGTGCTGGCAGCATGTCCGTATCGCAAGCCAAGGATTATGTTAAGCTAGCCATTCAGCACCGACTTTCGGAAAAACTCGATGACTGGGGGCGTGATAATCTCGCCTTCCTTAACAGCCAGATGGAACAACTTAACAGCCCTGACATTAAGACGAAAACTAAGGCAGCTGAGCAAATTTACTGGTACTCCCGCGGCGAACAGGAAGCCCGAGAAGCTGGACGACAAGCCCAAAAGAGAACCCCATCCCTTGAGGTGGGTGAATACAAGTCGCAGCTATCCACCAAGACGATTGCCGTCGTTAAGCAAGCCACGGAGCTAGGCGGGCTGGTCTACAAGGTTCCTAGTACCTTTGAGCACCTGCTTGAAGGAAAGTCTAATTTCGTGGGTGAGTTTGACTATGACCGACGTTTGTTCCAGATGCGTGAGAGTATCATGAGACGAGCCCGAGAGGTGCTAACTTTCTCTGATGAGAAAGCCCCGCAAGCTGCCGAGTTGGCTTATGAGTGTTTATCCCTCATTTCCGACACGGAGAAGCTGCTCCCACCGAGCTACGGCTTTGCGTTAGAGCCCTACAAGATGTGGCTGGCGGCTTACTCGAACCTAGCGGCTACGGGCAGTCCAGCGCGCGCCATGGGTGCTATCACTATCGAAGGGATGCGGGATAAGGTGTTTTACTCTGCCTACAATGAGTTGGCGGCACTGGTCAGCGGGCGCATGAGTAAGCGTGAAGCTGTCTACATGTCTGTATTGCCACCCAAGCAAGCGGAGGAGATGGCGGCTATCATTGCGCAGTTGCGCAGCTCCTACGAGGTGTACGAGCGAGAGGCGATAGCAAAGCATGGCAAGAATTCCAAGTACGCGCGTGAGGTATCAGAGTCTCAAATCACGGCAGATTTGAATAAAGACCACGCATTGCAAGAGCGATTCCTTAAGTTGTTGGGCAGCGCGAAGATGTCCAAGGTGGTGAACAAGTTCTTAGATCGCGTGGTGATGCAGTTGGACAAGTATCTCAAGGATAAGAAGCTTGGTACCATCCGACGTGTGTTTGATAGCATCATGCCTACGCCTTCCGATGATGGTAGACCTGTCAAGGGCAAGGTGGATGTGGATACTTACAATCATGCTATTGACCTGCTGCGCTTGTTGGAGTTAACGCCATCCGAGAAGACGGCGGTCGAAGAGCATTATGAACTCAAGATGCAAAACGAAGACGGCAGTGAGTCGAGCTGGTGGGATATGATTCCCCCAGATGGTGAAATTGTAGTCAAGACTTACGACGACCACGGCAACAAGCTTACCTTAACCGTCACGAAGCAAGAGTTTGAGGTGTTCTCGTGCTATGAAAGCATGCATGTGAATCATGCGGATAGCGTCGCTAAGGCGATTGGCGAGTTCATCAGCACCGGTAAACAGGCATGGCAGAATGCGCAGGATGCCCAACGCGAGCGCGTGAAGGCTATGTGCTTGCCAACTATTCAAGCGGTGGGCGGCAAGGCGTACACGCGCAATGCTAGAAGCGAGCGTTTGCGCAAGTGGGCTACCAATTTGTTACCACAAAATCGCATTTTAGCGGGCACTTTAGGGTGGACCTTTAATGATGCTCAGACCTTGGACTTGTTGGAAGGTGACCCCGCTACAAGTCATCTGGCCAAGGATTGGTGCTTGCGCCACGCGCAGGGCAAACTGTACGAGCAAAAGTGTGATAAAGAGATGTCGGATTTCCTTCATGACCTCATGGTGGATGTTGTAGGTTCCGCGAAGCAGAAGGATGTTGTTGATTTCTTGAACGAGATAAAGCAGGTGAAGGATTCAGGGATTATTCTGGAGCCTATGGAGCCTGATTTCTTGAGCCCTGCCATTGATAGCACGAGCCGTTCTGTGATAAATCTCTTTGGGCGCAAGTTGCGCAAGAAGAATGCTCGCCCGAATGATGTTGTGGCTGCTGTGCGGCATTTGTCTAGCTTGAAGACGACTCCAGAAGAGCTGTCTCGCCAGCTTGCTGATAAGCATGGTGCCGCTAATCGTGGCATAGAGCCCCGAGACAAGGAAGGCAATGTCAAGGAGATGAATAAGGTTGATGACCTGCACGCCTTCGAGCGTGTCTTTACTGAGGGTGAGATTGAGCTGTTGGGGGATATTCAAGGGCGCATTGATACCAAGGCAAGCAAGGCGCGTTTGGATTGGCGTAAGAAGCAGGAAGAGCGGGATTTGTTGGATATTGAGGTGGAGAAGGAGCCTTTACAGCTCAGTCAAGCCGAAGCTTCTTATCTCATTGCTCTTTGCCGTCAAGAGGACCTTGCTGAGGGCATGCGATTGCAGGGCTTTGATGAGATGACAATTGCTAAGATTGAAGCTTTTGCCGGTGATAAGGTCTTGCGTTTGTTTGAGTCTTTACGAGATGACCTCAACAAGAGAACGCCTGAGATTAAGGCTTACTACGAAAAGTGGGGGATGCCATTCCCTGAGGTGAAGGATTACTTCCGCGCCTTCTTTAATGTGGGTTTCGAGATGGAGAGCCATATCACGCTTGATGGACAAGGCGCAGGCAATGCGGCTGGTGGCGGTATCGCGAAGATTCTGTACACGCGTCGTAAGCACAACCTTGAGCCCGCCTTGGGGATGGACGTTTTCCATGCTTATCTTTGCGGAATGAAGGAGCAAACCAACTTGCTTGCTTATGGCGAGCTTGCTTCCGATATGGCTTCTGTGCTGAATTTTAAGGGCAGGGCTCAGGATGGTCGAACAGAGGTCACCATGCGTGAAGCTCTCAAGGCTGTTTGGGGGCATGGCGTGGTGCGAAACTTGGAGCAAATCACGAAGCACATGAGCCAGCTGTCGCCAACGCTAGAGAAGGCTACTGTGGATAGTTACAAAATCGCGCGTGCGTTTACGGATTCGTCCGCTGTGTCTTTCTTGTCATGGTGGGTTGGTACCGCCATGAAGCAGCCGACGGCTATCTTCAACACGCTGCATGGTGTCAATCATATTGGTTTTGTTGATTGGATGCGCTCGCTTACTCGTCTTAATAAGGGGCAAGTGAAAATGAGTTTGTCCGAGATGAAGAAGCAAGATGTGATTGCCTCCCGTTACCACGGAAACGGGCGCGGTGAGCTTGATAGGGGGTATGCTAATCCATCTGGTAAGGTTACCGCCACAGGTGCCTTGAATAGCTTCCAGCGTCAAGGTATGGATAACTTGGCTGCTATTGATAAGGACATGGTCGCTATCTCCGCACAGGTGATGTATGATGCGTCTTACCGTTATCACCAGCGCGAGAATCCAGACCTTGGGCATGATGCTTACCACGCCCTTGCCATGGATGATGTGACGATTAGCGTAGCTCGTAAATCTCAACCCATTGGCTGGCGTAGTGGTTCGTTGTTTGCGGCTGAGCGGAGCCTGCTGAAAGCCTTCTCTCTCTTCTTGGGTGGGGAGTCGATGAACACGGCTGGTAGATGCGTGGAGCTTGCGGCAAAGGGACAAAAGCGTAAGGCTGCGGGAATATGGCTCATGCAAGGCTTAGCTTTGCAGCTTCTGACGATGCTATTCAACCTGATGACAGACGATGCGAAGGAGCGCGAAAAACGCAATTATTCAGCCTATGCGGTTAATGCGCTTCTTGGTCCTCTCATGGCCGTGCCTGTGGTTGGGGGTGCTGCGGCATCCTTGTTCAATGGGCTGGCAAGTAGCACCATCAATCCGCTTGCAGAATATGTCGGCTGTGATTTCCGCATGCCAAAAGCCTACGCAAGTGGGCTGGTGCCTTTATCCGACCTTCAAAGAGTAGGAAGCAACATCGAAAAAATAGGCAGTCCAAGGATCTCGTTCTCCAATAAGGTGGAAGCCGCTAACGATATTATCACCCTAGGGGCGACGATAGTCAGCACGGCTTTCAGTAACACAAACACCCCTCAAGGAGCTACCATTAAAGCGGGCTCGCAATTTGCTGCCGCCATAGGCAACACCTTAGAGTTCCTCCTTAAAGTTGGCAATAATGTCTACACGAGCATTAAGTAGAAATCAGAGTTACTATGTACCCCTTACCTGAAAAATAAGGGGTACATTTCAGGGGTGCAGTATTGATGTAATTGATGCGGTATTAGTAAAAATAATCCTGCTCCCGCAATTAAAAAGACCCTTTGAGTTTAACTTAAAGGGTCTTTTTTATGGGGAAGATTGCTTGCAAGATGGGCTCTTTTTTAGTAGGGTAGTAGGAATGTCCTCCTTGTACTCTTCATTGCGCTGCCTGTTGTCCCGCCCCTGTTTGTTGCTGTTGCTGGGGGTGGTCGCAGCACTTCCCCTGTTTGCCGCGCCTGAAATCAGTGCTCATCAGGCTAAGTATCTGTATCTTCCTGCGGTGCCAAATCAGTTGCTGTTCCGCGTTCAAATCAAGGCTAAGGGTGGAGCCCAAGTTGGGGGGATGAGTTTTCGATTGAAGGGGGATGGCGCAAAATCTATTGAGGGGGCGCGCCTCTATGCGTGCGCAGCCCCGTTTTTCTCACCCGAATCCAATCAAGAGGATAGGGCGGAGTTGTTGGCGCAGGCTCAGTTATCAGACAATCAGATTGTTGTCTCCTGCAAGCATGAGCAGCAGGCGGAGGCGATGAATTACTTCCTCGCGGTGGATGTGGCGGCCGATGCCAAGGCGGGGCAAGCGATTGATGCCGTCTTGGAGGGGGTGATGATTGATGGTCAAAAAGTCAGCAAAATTAAGGGTGCTGACCCCGATGGCTGGGGGGTGGTCGATGCGGGGCAAAAACGCCTCACTGTTTACTACCGAGCCCAGTTTCTGGCGGACTGGGCTAAGGGTGGCCTGACCAAGGCGGCAATGAATGGATTGACGAATGTGATTCTCTTTCAGGTGCAACCGGGGGCAGACGGTTCGGTTGTTCCTCTGTCGGGTAAAGGTAATGCGAGTAGCGATATGGCTAAGCTGACCAAGGCGGCAAGCATGCTTAAGTCCCTGCGCGATGGTCGCCCAATCACCATCAGCTTGGGGGTCAAGACGGGCGAGTTTAAAACGGTCTGCGCGGATAGTAAGTTATCCGATAAATTAGCGAAGGAGCTTGTTGCCACCTGCTTAAAACTGGGGCTTGATGGGCTGGATTTGGATTATGAGTACCCCCAAAGCCCCGCCGAGTGGCGACGATTCTGCCTGTTTGTCACTCGCTTGCGTGAGGAGATGCAGCCCCATCAGCTGCTGCTGACGACGGCTATCTCGGCCTTTTATTGCGTGCCTAGCATCGCGGTTCTCGACCAGTTTGATTTGGTTCATGCCATGTCCTATGACCATGGTGGTGAGCAGCACTCTAGTTTTGCTGACCATGAAAAGGATTTGGCAACGCTGACCCAGCAGCTCAAGCAGCCTGCCAGTAAGGTACTTATCGGGGTGCCGATGTATACCAACGCGACCGATGCCAATGGCAAGGTGATGTGGGGTAATCAGCATGGCTGGCGCGATGTGGTGAGCTATTTCAAAAAAATGGGGGCTCCGCTCTATGACCATATCAACCACCTGAAAGGCTGGTCACATGATGTTTATCGCCACAATTTTAATGGACGTGATTTGCTGAATCAAAAATGCGCCCACCTTTTGGAACATTCGTATGGGGGACTGATGGTCTGGGGTTTTGAAACGGATGTGGATTACGAGGATTTGCAGAGTGAAATGCGCTTTATGCACGAGGTATTTATCCCCGAGCAAGGCTACACCACGATACCGATGAATCGGGATAGCAGCGTGTCCCCAAGCCTCAAGTACCTACAAATGAATTTCGATGAGGCCTTGAGTATTAAATCCAGCAAGCCTGTCGAGCTATGGGCAAGCCCCAAGCGCGTTTACGCGGTGAAGGATGGTCGATTGGGTTTTGAAAATCAGCCAGCCAAGCTGCTGGCGAGCATTCCCCGCAGCCAGTGCAAGTTGAGCAAGGATGCTTGCAAGATGCGAGTCGCCTTGCCCAGTGGGCGCTTGGCGATGGGGGGCTCCTATTTCATCAAGATAGCGGAGGATGCGATTGCTTTCCGCGATGCTAAGTCGCACTTTGGTGGGGTGTTGCATGATGTTTATTGGAACTTCTCTTGCGCGTATTTGGTCGATGGCAACTTTCGCCAACAACTCCATGGCCTACCCCATGAGTTGGGGTGGACTTATCGGGGGAAAGCAGGGCAGGATTATGAATTAAAGGAGGGCAGCTTGCACCTCTTGAGCCCCCGAGCTAGCATTGAACAATGCAGCCGCTATGCCCCCAAGAAGGGGGATAGGGCAGAGCTCATCATCCGCATGCAAGAGGGTGGAAGCCAGCAGCAATTGCGTTTGACGGTCACTTTAGTCCATGCCAAGACGGGCAGCAAGACCGTGCTGGCGGAGCAAACACTAGCCCCTCATGATGAGCGTTCCTGCAATCTGCTCTACTGGTCGCACGATTTCACGAAGAGTGTTCCCGATCATTCCTACCTCTCTATCTCGCTTTCACCAGTAGGCGATAAGCCGCTGATTGTCCGAGAGCTAGTCCTTCAGGTGAGCCCTGGTAAATGAAATCTTGCACCAGAAAATGAAAAAAAAGCTTGCATTTCTCCCGGAAAACGCTAAAATCTCCTCACCCAAAGCGGGTATAGTTTAGTGGTAAAACATCAGCCTTCCAAGCTGACTATGCGAGTTCGATTCTCGCTACCCGCTCTACCAAAAAGCGCCTCAATAACTTGAGGCGCTTTTTCCGTTTGATGTTCTAATTAAATTCCAATTTCTTCAACGGTTCTGCCGTTTGGATGGGGATGGCGTAGAGTTCGCTGCTCTCATTCCATTTGATGGAGCTGATGTCGAACTGGGGTCGGTCGTAGTAGCCAACGATTTTGCCGTCGGTTTTGATGCAGAAGGCAGCAGCATTTTCACCATGGGCGATGGTAATCATGTTGCCCTCTTTGCGGGCACTGACTTTGGGGGAGAGTTTTGCGTTTGCTTGATACTTCTTCCAGTAGCCGTTGAGCTCGCAGCCCTTGAGCTTGAGACCCCACAAATCGACTTCCTTGGTGTGTTGGTGCATGAATGCGATGCGGTACTTGGGCTTGGGGTAGTTTTTAGCCGCAATGCGCGCCTTGGCATCATCAGCCATGCCCTGTGTCAGGTGGAAGCGGTAGTCACCGTATTGGTGCGCGCTGATGTCACAGGGGACAAACCAGTTGAAGGTCTCAAAATCCTCGGTAAAGTCAATCTTTGCGCTGTTGCAGATGCGTTCGTACCACTGGATGTGGGCTTCCGCAACCTTGTCGTTGGTGTAGCGAAGGGGTGATTGGCGCAGCGACTCAAACAAATCGGGGTAAAAGTCAGGGTTGATGCCCAGCTTGTGGAAGTACAGGTAGAAACTGTACTGGGCAAAGCCCCATTTGGCCCAGCCGTTGAGGTCGTGGAAGGGCTTGCCGAGCACGGCTTCCTCCAAGAGGTACTTGCATGGGTTTTCCATATCGCTCACCTCGACCCCGCCATTGAAATGGGGGCAAACTTGGTCGAGCAGCACTTGGGCAAACATGTTGTTGGAGCTCTCTGTCATGCTGGGCCAGTTGATGAGGGCTTGGTTGCTGTGCCCAACTTCATGCCCAATCCCCCAAAGTCGATTGCCGATGGCGATCCCTGGGGCGATGACTTCATCCCGAAGGGTGACTCCATCGGCACCCACGCTGTAGCCGCAGCCGTAGGAGGTGGAGAACATGTGGGGGCCCTCCTTGATGGAGAATCCATATTGGCGATTGTTGATGGCTTGCTTATATTTGTGGAAGCCTTGCACCCGCCAGATGGCGCGCATGCTCTCATCCCACATCCTGACGGACTGGGTGATGCCATTGGGGCTGTGCTTTTGCAGTGCCTTGGTATCCAATGTCATCATGGAGTAGCGGCCAAGGATGTCAAAGACCTCGGCATCGGCATTTTTGATGAGTTTTTTCCAATCCTGATCATTGTGGCGGCGGATGTCGAAGTAGCCATTGACCCGACCGCTGTCTTTGGGAATGTGGATGGTGATGGGCTGGGGCTGGGGCTTGCTGCTCAAGTCGGTGTGGTACATGACGTAAAGTAGCCCTGTTTCACTGATTTTAATTTGGTTGAGCCCCTCGAAGAGTGGGTAGTTGCTAGCCTGCATGCTATAGGGCTTAACGCTGGCTAAACTCACCGTTTGCCCATGGCTTGGCCCCACGAAGACATAGAGCATTTCCCCTTTCTTGGCATAGATGCCGGTGGGGTTATCAAACTTGTTTAAGGGGTTGATGTGGCGGATGTCAGCAGCAGCCTCGGCTGGGGAGTAAGCCTTGTAGCTTGCAATGCGGAATTCCTTATCCTTGTAGCGATTGTGCTTCAAGTCCGCTTCGATGCTTTGCAGCAGCTTGGGCAGGGCATAGTAGTCACCACTGCTGTAGTTATCGCGCAGTTTGCTGCAGCTAGTGTCGGTAAAGACCTTGGTTACCAGTTGCTCCAACTTGCTCGTATCGCGAATCAAAAATCGTACCTCGGACAGGCTGAAGAATTGGGAGGGGCGACAATCAATTTTAATCTTGATGCCTTGCACTTGCTGCAGTCGTTTCGGGAAGCGTATCGAGCCCGACTGGTCGAGTTTAATCTTGCCCAGAGCTTGGTGTTTGGCGCCTTGGTAGACTTCCAACTCAACTTCATTGAAGGAGGGGTGCTCAAATTGAATCAAATCTAAACTCACGCCTTTATAGAATAAGTATTCACCTTCCACAAAATCTTGTTTGGTCACATGCCAATTGTTATCGCTGGTGGAGCCATTGACTGATTGTCGGATGGCGTGCAGACCCGAGTAGGGCGTCTGGGTGGAGTTTGCGGTCTCCACGGGGACGTTTTTCGGGGCTGGAATATCGAGCTTTTCGGCGCAGATACCGTTTAGCGTGAGCACGAATACGCTTAGAATAGGTAGTATTTTCATGATTCTCAATCGTGGTGATTATGTCATGGCTAAGGGGGATAGGTCAAGCCTGCTTTTTTGTTTTTTTGAAGGTGCGCCTCTTTGATTTTCAGTGCAGCGGGCTGGGTGAAATAATCTTGACTCCCAGCGGGTGGCAAGGCACAATAGACCTATGCAAGCCAAGCCTAAGCCCAGAGTTGTCAACGTCCGCAGCAAAGAAATCATGGAGAAGGTGGAACAACAAGTTCGCACCCACTATGATAGTGACTTAGTCGATCAGCTTAGGGAGGAGGAATTTCGCCTTGATCTTCCGCAATTAGAGCTTCATATGGCACGCAGCTTTGGCTTTTGCAATGGGGTGCGACGCGCGATTGATGTCGCTTACGCAACGCGCCTGCGATTCCCCACCGAGCGCATCTGGCTAATTGGGGAGATTATCCATAACCCCGAGGTGAATGGTCGTTTGGATGCCATGGGGTTAAAACGCTTACCGTGGCAAGCCAAATCCCCGCAGTACGATTTGATTGAGGCGGGCGATGTCGTCCTCATCCCCGCCTTTGGGGTGACTGTTGGCATGCGCGAAGAGTTTTTCAGCCGTGGCGCCCAATTGGTCGATAGTACCTGTGGGCATGTCGTTAAGGTCTGGAACAAGGTTGGGCAATACGCCAGCCGCGGTATCACGAGCATCATCCATGGTAAAACCAAGCATGAGGAGAGCATGGGCATTGCCTCCCACTCCCGTGGCAAAGATGGGACTGGTCGATTTGTCATTGTGTTTGATGAGAAGGAAGCCCAAGTCCTTGCCGATACCATCACGGGGAAGTTATCGTCACAAGCGTTTTTAAGCCAGCTCAAGGGCTCCTACTCCGTGGGATTTGACCCAGACACTGACTTGCAATGTCTGGGCATGGCTAACCAGACAACCATGCTGCGCGGAGAAACGGCCGGCATTCAACAAATGATTCGCGAAGCGGTGATTAAGCGCGATGGTGATGACCTCAACTTCGAGGCCTGCTACACCATTTGCAACGCCACCCAAGATCGCCAAAATGCGCTCACCGACCTGCTCAATCTTCAGCTGGATGCCATGTTCATCATCGGTGGCTACAATAGCTCCAACACAACCCACCTTGCCCATATCGCAGATGCTAAGGTGCCAACCTACTTTGTCGCCGCTGCGGATTGCCTCGAAAGCCTGACGCAGGTTCGCGCCTATAACCTCAAAACCAAGACCGAAGAGCGGATGCCGATGCCGGCAGAGGCGAGTCAGCTTGAACGGAAATGGCGCATCGGGGTGACCGCAGGGGCCTCTTGCCCCGCTAATTTGATTGAGCTGCTCATCTCCCGCATCATCGAACTACGTGGAGTGAGCGTGTGAAAAGGGCTGCAATGATGAGTTTTTTTATTGCAAAGCGCGCCAGAATGGTCTAACATGCTGCAACATTACTTTTCACTCCATGAATGATTTGCACCGCGAAACCGTCTTTGGTCTGCCTTTTATCTCCTCCAACTTACAGGAGAGTGGGGAACATTTAGCTCAAGGTGCTACCTCACTTACTCAACCCCAGCTCATAGCCCACGCAGATGTCCACGTCCTGACGCGCGCTCTGCATGATGAGAACGGCTATGGCGCGGGTCTGCGTCGCTTCCACTACATATGCCCAGATGGCATGCCCATCGTTTGGATGCTGCGCAAAAAACGCGCTGAAAGCAGCCGCCTCTACGGACCTGATATGATGGAACAGATGTGGGACTGCGGTCGAGCCCACGGTGTGAAACACTTCCTACTCGGTGGGTCAGAGAAAGCTCAAGCCCTCTTGCAACAAAATCTTGGAGCTCGCTTTGAAGGCGTGCAAATCGTAGGTGCCTACTCACCACCCATGGGCGAATGGCCTGCGGACGAGCACCAACGCATCGTGCAAATGATTGCCGAGAGTGGCGCCAACTGCGTCTGGGTCGGCTTGGGTTGCCCCAAGCAAGAACGCTGGCTCTACGAACATCTTGAGATACTGCCACCCGCCCTCTACTTTGCCGTTGGGGCCGCCTTCAACTTCCATGCTGGCTTGGTCGACCAAGCACCCGCTTGGATTCGTGCCCATGGTTTCGAGTGGCTCTACCGCCTCCTTAAAGAACCGCGCCGCCTCTTCAAGCGATATTTGGTACACAACAGCCTCTTCCTCTGGTACTATATCAGCCGAAAACACTAAGGACTGCTTATTTCTCTGCCCTTTTTAAACTTTCAAGCTTGCCTTGAACATCAAACTTTCATACAATCAAAGGTATGAAGAAGTTTGTACTTGCTAGCCTTGGAGTCGGAACCGCCGTAACGGTAACATTGGCCATCGATGCGCCCCCAGCCATCCCATCGGGACCAGTTAGTTACGAGTCTGTCGACTACAGCTCTGGCGACTCTGATTTGTACGCCTACCACAACAACACAGAGCAACCCGCAGAATGGTTGACCGACACGACCGAAGCCCCCTTACAGCCAAGCTCCATATCAAGCTTAGATAGCAGCGACAAGAACTTCAACATGAAGCTCAACCTCTACACCAGCAACTACAACGTACGCGGCATGGGGGTGACCAATGGCTTTAGTAATAATGGATACTCATCCATCGACATGTCCTACACCCTACCTAACCGCAACCTGCTGGGGCTGGGGCTCTATCAACAATTCAGCGGAAGTGTAGGAGTCATCTGGGGAAGCCACAGCGAATTAGGCGACACACCCGCCCTGCGAGCAGGATATGCCATCGGCAAAGAAATCTTCCCCAACGCCCACTGGACAATTGGCTATAACCTACAACATGGTGGGCTGCAAGGCTACATGGCACGCGCGACCGACAACTGCTCCCAACGCCTCGCGCAAGACCTGTACACCACGCTCAAATTTGACGACCATCAACGCGGCTTTTACGGAGCGCTGACCTTTGGCTGGGGGATACAAGGCCTCACCGGCATCTACGCAGATATGACAGCAGGCTACCGCCTCACCGATGTCATCAGCGGCAACAGCATGGGCATGGACGTCGAGCTGGAAGTGGGCATCGCCTTCTCCAACGACTACTGGATCAACCAAACCGAAGGGGTAGACGCCTACCGAATCCGCGCCAACATACTACCCTACACCCATAGCGGAAGCTTAGGCCGAGAATCCGGCAAAAACATCATCCCATGGATCATGATGTCCTTTGCCGGCAACAACGAAGACAAAATCGACCGCGCCTACGGTGGCAACATCATCGACGACTGCCAATTCACCATCGGAGTCGATTTCAACTGGTCCTTCTAAGCCATTTAAAATCAGTAGAGCAGCAGACCATACTCAAAAAAAGTAAAGAAAACCTAAAAAAATACTTGCAATACCGCGCATAAAAGCGTATAATCCTCGCACAGCGCCGGATTAGCTCAGCGGTAGAGCACCCGATTTGTAATCGGACGGTCGTCAGTTCAATCCTGACATCCGGCTTTGTTCAAAAAGCCCTTAAACATTAGCACTTAGCAAGTTTAAGGGCTTTTTTGTGCCCAAAAATAATTCTTGAAAAATTGATTCTTTGAACGGTATCTGTTTTTTAGTTCCACCCAAGCCATATGGAGCCAATGGGCACCTATCCATAGGATAGGCAGCAAAAGGGCGTATTGAATCCCCATGAAGTATAGAATGAGAGCCGCAGCGCAAAGGCACCAATTCACCGTGATGGTGACGATTCCCCAATATCCTTCATGAAAATTAGCTGATAAGTATGGAGTAAGTCCTACGAGAGGGAGTAATAATGCATACACTCCGTTACAAAATAATAATATAGGAGTTGCCACGCATGTGGCTCGGAAAAAAATAATGCAAGCGGAGCGCATGTTATCGCATGTTGACTTATTGAGTGATTTTATCGGGCGCAGAGTTTTGTTAAGAAATCTCTGTTAAAACGAGTATAAATAAGAGAAAGAAGGGTAGATAGATGAGTTGCCCAATGATGCAGGCGCGATGGTCACTCCTTATTTTCAATGTGAGGTATTCTTCCTTGACTGGCTCTTCGCTTGCCCACTTGAGCTGTGCTTTGATGCGTTTATAGACAATGAAGCATGTGCTTGTGAGTAGCCATGCGCATGCAGAGCTGAGCCAAATATAGCCGAAATATTTATTGATAAATTGATAATCAGGAAGCTGGGATAAATAGACGAAGACGCTGAGCAAAATGAAGAATACTGGGAGTAGAGTGAAACTTATCCATTTGAGGCGAGCTGCGTAGCGAGGGTGGTTGGTGTATATTATTTCGCAGGTCTGATTATTTGAGCCCTTTGTACGACTTATTATTTTTTTGATGCAGGCGAGTATGAGATAGGTTAAGCCACTTGCAAAGCCAAGGCATGACACCATGAATAGCGCAAGCACAATGTTGCACAAAAAGAAAAATATATAAGTGTTTTCAGTAAAGCAAAGGAAACCGACGATAACTAGTAATATTCCTTGAAGGATGGTTGAGTAGCAGAGTAGAAGATTAATTTCTCCTACAAAATAGGTGCTATAGATTAGGGCTTTCTTCATTATGTATATTCTAGTGTTTTGATGCTTTTATCATCAAGGTTATAGATGAAGTGGATATTAAAGTCAAGCGTGCGCTCAATGTTCATTTAAATATTGTAAGGAGCGTCATGATTATGATTAGTTTTGTTGCTTGCTTTTGCTGATAATTGCATGGATACCTTGAAGGTTTTTCGTGGTAATATTTTCGGAAATTCCCGTTTTAGGTTGGTATGGGATTCCTTCTTGTTCCGCTTTTATTTTGTTGCCTAGCATTCGTTGTTCGCGGTTAGGACCTTCTCTCCAAATGTTACAGAAATGCTGTATTTTTTCTGCTGGAGGCAAATTATCCGGTAGCAACTTGTTGAGATTGACTCGTTCCTCGATAAAGTGCATGATAGTCATACCAATCATGGCAGCACCTTCTGAGCTTAACATATATCGCGCTAGCTCTTCATCGGGGCCTAGAATCTTTCCAATCATTTTTTCAACAAGTGGATGATTCTTATTTGGTATTGATTCTATATGCTTTGATAATGATTGGGCTGTGTTGAAATTTATGTTAGGAGGGCCTATGTCAGGCTTCGGGAAGCCTCCAGCGCTGGCGATGTATCCGAAATGCTCAATGAATCCATCTTGAAATCGATTGATGAGGTCTTTTGGTATACGTTCTCGGGTGCTGAATTCTTCGCAAGTCGCTAGCGAGGTCGCGTATAGAACGTTATCGCTAACACCTAAAGCTTGTTGTGCTTTAAGGAATGAAGATTGCGTGCTTGTATCACCAAACCATTGATAAGTTCCTTCTGTGATGATGGGAACGTCACCATGGTGTCGTTCTTTGAACTGGTCCACTCCTGCTGAGGGGCTTTCACTTAGTGCAGTGATTCCAGCATCGGTGATTTCCCTCTCCAAAAAAGGATAATATTCAGCGACTCTGGACAATGTATCTACGGCTTGGCTACTTTTCTTGGCTCCAATTGAATCTAATCCTTTAGCTGCTGCGTGTAGTGCTTGAGCTGATAATTGTAGTGTGTCTGCTGTTTTGGTCGAAAATAGAGTTGATGGCTTAATTACTTGTACTGCTTTATCTCGCCAATCGATAGGTTTCTTAATGTTTTTGCGAATAGAGTCAGTAGCATCTTGGGTAGCCTCGCGGAGTTGGCGGTGTTGTTCAGTCGATGTCGAGATTCCTTCGAAATGACTGGGGAATTGAGCGGCTTCTGCCATCAGTTTTTCATCCTCATCACTTATCCACCATTGGTCTTTGAAGTAGTTGCCTGCATCTCGTTGCAGTTTAGCTAATCGGGTGAGGTAGTGGCTATAGGTCGCCTGAGCCATGCCTCTCTGGGATGGGTCGCTTAGGTAATGGTTCAGTTGCTGTTTGAGTTGATGTAATTGTCGCATATCCTCGCGTAGCTCTTCCTTAGATGGAGTATACGCTTCCTGCTCAGATGAGGCAACAGAATTATTTTCAGCCTGATTGGTAGCTTTATTAGTAGCCTGATTGGTAGCCTGATTGGTAGCGTGATTGGTAGCTTGATTGGTAGCTTGATTGGTAGCTTGATTGGTAGCTTGATTGGTAGCTTGATTGGTAGCTTGATTGGTAGCTTGATTTTTGTTAGGCTGGGTAATGGATGGCTGTAGTTGCAGTTGTGTAGGAGCTGTAGCGCTTGGCATTTTCAGCTTTGTTCTATCCCTCGCCATTTTGTTCATGATATTCATACGTCGAGCGTCCGTTTCGTTCATGATGCGTTGGAAATCTGTTTTGTAAGTGATTTTTGAAATTTCCTTGGCTTGTTGTTCAGCGAAAGGGCGTTGGCTGTAGTCGGTAGATTCATCATTGCGCAGTTGCTCATAATAATCATCTGCCTTTTTTTGCTGCTCCGCTTCCTCAGGACTTTGTAATGAGGTAGGGGATGGGGTCTTAAATCTGTCCCAATATTTGTTAGATTGTTTGTAGTGAGTTGAAAGTGAAGTGTTGTAGTCCTCGTCATTCAGCCCATTGCGTTCAAGCGGTGGGTCAACATAGGGGAACATCTTTTGGGTGCGTTCTTCTTCTTCATAATTAAGTTGGTCTTGCTCCTCGTCTTGAGGCGCATCCCATGTACTTGTATTTGAAGTGGGTTGTGACTGATTTTGACTGTTTTGATGAATAAAGCTCATAAACGATACAATATCAAAAGAACTTATCAATTAAAACATTTTCACTTGCTCCAGTTACGCTGATTCACGTAGATTTGGTGCTTTAAGCTGTGTCTGATTATTTGAGCCCTTTGTACGACTTATTATTTTTTTGATGCAGGCGAGTATGAGATAGCTTAAGCCACTTACAAAGCCGAGGCATGATGCCATGAGTAGCGCAAGGACAATGTTGCACAAAAAGAAAAATATATAAGTGTTTTCAGTAAAGCAAAGGAAACCGACGATAACTAGTAATATTCCTTGAAGGATGGTTGAGTAGCAGAGCAGAAGATTAATTTCTCCTGCGAAAGAGGTTCTATCTATTAGAGCTTTCTTCATTATGTATTTCTAGTGTTTTGATGCTTTTATCGTCAATGTTATAGATGAAGTGGATATGAAAGTCAAGCGTGCGCTCACTGTTCTTTATAAGATTGTCATGATCGGTATTAGGTGCATTGGTACCATTTCGCGCATATTGCATTGGTGCGTAGATCGGGAAATCATATCAGGTCTCCCGATGAATTTAGCTTGATATGGGGCTTCCTTATGCCCATAATTTGTGGATGGATTACTACCCCACGTTCTCG
>JAWXTZ010000011.1:24253-31543 GCA_044433085.1 Akkermansia sp. | reverse complement strand
AATAACCCAAAAACGGCACCAGCAAGGAGAATTCAATCTAGCGAATTGCTCTACCACCTCTGGTGCTATATTGCCGCTATCTGGATTTCTGAAAAACGAGCAGTTATTCAGTAGTCATTATGTAGGAGTGACTTAGACACACCGCTAATCACCGCCTATCCATAACCTTTCATCCTACTGAATGATACCCACGAATAACATGAAATCACTCTCATTACTTCTTGTTTCTCTCTGCGCCTTGCCCACCATTTGCGGGGCAATGGACTTAGCGAAAATCGACACCACCTTGACCCGTCGTCAGGCGGATAGTCTCTACGAAAAAGCTTACCAGTATCGCATCTTGTCCGATATGTCTGTCCGCCGTGAATGGGTGGATGAGCAGCATCGCCTCTTGCTCGATTTTGAAATTGCCAAGGATTCCCTCCTCATGGCCGAGGTTCATTACACCACACCCGTCGATATCGAATCCGCGGTGGAAGATGCCAAGACCCTGAATGGCGGCAATCTCTCTAAATGGCAGCGTGCCAAGGATGAACAAGCCAAGTCCATCGGTTTGGGCAGCTGCTACTACTCCCGCACGAAGGATAACCGCTTCTTCTTCATCGAGGCCGATAAGAATAAAAAGGCCTCCTGCATGATTTACTTTGCCAGCAGCCCCCGCGTGAACCGTCGCGCCTTGGAAGAAGCTAACACAGAATCCTTCACCGCCATGGGAACCAATGCGACCGCAGATGCCGCCAAGGTACTCAGCGAAGATGAAGAAGCCCGATTGCTCGCCTTCCTGAAGCGGACGCATCAAAGCCGCATCGTTGACACCACCACATCCACCCCCAGTGTCGCCGTGGCTCCTCGCGCTGGCTCCAGCAAGGTGAACGTAGGACCAGTCGCCTCGACAACACCTGCTGCAAGCCCTACACAAGATACGGTCGCTGCTGCTGACCAACCCGAAGCGGCCGAGGCAGAAGCAACGAAAGCTGGAAAGACCTTGGGCTTCAACATCACCGAAGAGCAAATGTACTACATCTTGGGCGGGGTGATTGCCTTGATTATCTTAATCATGATGCTCAAACCTAAGGCACCACAAGTTCGCAAGATGTCCAAGCCCAAAGTGGGTCCACGTCGCCTGCGATAAGCAGCCTTAGCTTGACATCTCGATGCCAGCAAGCTAGAATGTTAGGGTAGGACAGGGGATTTCCTGTCCCTACCCCCATCCATTCACCACAAACTCTACCCTACTCTCATGAAAACAACAACATGGGGTCTTTTGGCGACCCTCACCCTGACACTACTCCCCCTTGCCCAACAAGCCTCTGCCGACATTTACCCCGGTGGTGAACTAAAATGGGCCAACCGAGCCGAAGATGGCACCAGCGAGCTCGTTAACGTCCTCTTCGCCCTCAAATTTGGCACCCAACATGGTGGCAAAGCCTACAACGAAGCCTATCGTGATGATTCACAAGAAAAGGGCTTTGATGCCACGAAGGCCCGTGCCTATGCCATGAGCTTGATTGCCACCAACGCCAACGATTGCGTCAACGACCTGACGCAAGAGTGCATCTGCCTGTGCTACAACCCCCTCTATCTGGCCATTGAGCTGGGGGATGTCGAGATGACCAAAAGCCTGATTGAGCATGGTAGCTCCATTGAACTGAATAATGTTTGCACCAACGACTTCTACTTTAAACGTGATATCTTGCGCAACGAAGACCCCATGGTGCAAGCAGCTTACGCGGTGCTGAAGGAAGCGCAGCTCAAAGCGAACATCACCCCCTTCAGCTTAGGGGAAGATGAGCAAGCCGACAAGGCGGAGAACCCAGAATGCACCATCCACGGCACCAGCAGCACAGAAAGCGAACCCAAGTGGTTGCTCAAGGATCCCGAGATGAAACAGTGAGCGCAGCAGAGGCAGCAAGATAGGTCCCTACGATGCGCAGCATCGTGACTGGGTGTCCAGAGGGTCGAAGACCCTTTGGTGGGTGCAGGGTGAAACCCTGCTGGAGTTTGAGACATTTTGCACTGCAAAATGAGAGGAGGAAAGAGAGGGACACTTCCCGAACGGCGCTGCGAAGCAGCGTGACGACGATAGCCTCAAGCTGTCGGCAGACGCCCGTCGGCGAGACGATAACGCAAAGGATGCGCAGCAGCCTTTGCAGTCGCCCAACTGACCCACTCCTGTAGTTTACTCAAGTCCGCGTTGCAAGCCTAGCTTGGTGCCACTCGCCCAGTTGGGCGACTCCTATTTCTTCGGGCGTCAGCCCGCACTTTTCGACCGTCGCAAGCGCGATAGCGCATCACCGATACATCAAAAAAGCACCATCCGAATAAAACAAGCCCTGAATCGCAACTTCCCCAGTTACTATTCACGGCTTGTTTGTGGAGATATGCTATTTTTGTGAACATCGGTGGTGCGCTAACGCGTTTGCGACGGTGAATAGAGCCTCGCTTCGCTCCAATGAATTGGGAATTATCAAATTAGCGGGCTATCGCCCGATGATAGGGGGCAAAGCAAATGCGATGTCGAACTGGCTTTGCTACCCCGCCCGCTAGGGCGCACTATTTTAATTCCCCATTCCCCATTCCCCATTCCCCATTCCCCATTCCCCATTCCCCATTTTTATTGCTCTTTCCCATTGACATTCCCGCGCTTATGCGCTAAAATCCCCGCGCCTGTTCATGCTGCAATAAAAACAATGGTTGGCTACAGGCCCCTGTGCAGCACCTTCCACCCACCCGCGACTCCTGACTCAAGGTCTCGCAACAAATACACACACAATGATTAACGAACTCATTACAGAAATGGTTGACGCTGGCGTCCACTTCGGTCACCAAACCCGCAAATGGCACCCAAACATGAAGAAGTTCATTCTTACCCAAAAGAATGGCATTCACATCATCAACCTTGAGGAAACTGAAAAGTGCCTCGATAAGGCTTCTGCCTTCCTCGCTGACCTTGCTTCCAAGAACAAGAAGATTCTCTTCGTCGGTTGCAAGCGCCAAGCTCAACAAGCTGTTAAGGAAGCTGCTGAAGCTACCAATCAATTTTACGTGAACTACCGCTGGTTGGGTGGTATGCTCACCAACATGGCCACCATCAAGAAGAGCATCGCTCGTCTCGACTGGCTCGAAAACCTTGACAAGCAACCTGAATTCAAGTCCATGTCCAAGAAGGAACTTGCAGCACTTTCCCGCGAACGCGAAAAGCTCTGCCGCAACCTTCAAGGTATCCGCAACATGGGTGGTTCCCCAGACGCAATGGTTGCCATCGGTGCTGACCACGAAGACATCGCCATCCGCGAAGCTCACATCCTCGGCATCCCTGTCATCGTTTTGACTGACACCAACGCTAACCCAGACAGCGTTGACTTCCCAATCCCAGGTAACGATGATGCTGTGCGCTCTATCCGCCTCATCCTCAACCAAATGGTTGGCGCAATCAACGGTGCTAAGCCACAAGCTTAAGTTAAGCCCCCATTCAATATTTAACGCAAATTACCACAATGGCTGAAATTACTGCTCAAATGGTTAAGGAACTTCGCGTGAAGACCGACGTAGGGATGATGGACTGCAAAAAGGCCCTCATCGAATGCGACGGCAACATGGACGAAGCTGTTAAGTACCTTCGCGAGAAGGGTATTGCCAAGGCTGCCTCCAAGGCAGGCCGTGAAGCAAAGGAAGGTGTTGTTTCAACAGCAGTTGAAGGTAACGACGGTGTTATCTTCGAAATCAACTGCGAAACAGACTTCTGCTCCAAGGGCGACAAATTTGGCGCACTCGTAGCAACAGTTGGCGCAGCCCTCAAGGCATCCAACGCAACTTCCTTGGAAGAAGCACTTGCAGCAACATGCGAAGGCACAACAGTTGAAACCTTCATCGCAGAACAATGCGCTGTCATCGGTGAAAACATGAAGCTTAGCAAGTTTGCTCGCTACACAGAAGGCAACATCGCCTCTTACATCCACATGGGTGGCAAGGTAGGTGTACTCCTTCAAGTAAGCGCAGGCAAGGCTGAAACAGCTGCTGCCGAAGCATTCCAAACCATGTGCAAGGACATCACCCTTCACATCGCTGCCTGCGCTCCTAAGAGCGTTGACTCCAGCTCCTTGGATGCTGCATTCGTAGCAGAAGAACAAGAAATCGCTAAGGCTCAGCTCATCGCAGAAGGCAAGCCAGAAGCCCTCTTGGAAAAGATTCTTCCTGGCAAGCTCAAGGCACTCTACAAGCAAAGCTGCTTGATGGACCAAGAGTTCG
This sequence comes from Akkermansia sp., assembly GCA_044433085.1. Taxonomy (GTDB): domain Bacteria; phylum Verrucomicrobiota; class Verrucomicrobiia; order Verrucomicrobiales; family Akkermansiaceae; genus Akkermansia. Next base: position 27,295 of record JAWXTZ010000011.1, on the reverse strand, counting down.
TTAAGGATGGTTCCATCTCCGTTGCCCAACTTGTAGCCAACACAGGCAAGGCACTTGGAGACGACCTGAAGGTTGTTTCCTTCGTCCGCTTCCAACTTGGCGCCTAATCAAACAACAACTAAACAGAGTTAAGCAAATTTAAAATCCCCATCCGCGCGTGTACGCGGGTGGGGATTTTTCTGTCGCTCACGGCATGCTTTTGCGGTAGCTATCGGCGGATAGAAATGAAATGATTAGGGTGCCAGCCCAATGCGGTTCCCTTATTGGATGAGGCCAAAGAGGGTCTCTCCCATAAAATCGAGTACTTTTGCGTAGTACTCCTTCTCGCTGCTGGTGCTGCTTTGTAGCTCTTCGCTGGCGTTCTCTAAGGTGTCGTCCATCTGGCATGCGTCAAAGAGGATGGTGACGAGGTGGGGCATCAGCTTTTCTGTCAGGCTGACGGCTTGCGGGTAGCTGTCTATCAGGGCTAATTCTGTGGCACTTGTCTTGTCGAGGATGGCTTGATAGGTCTCTTCGTTGGCCGCTTCTCCGCTCAGTGCATCGGCTTCTGCCAAGGCTGCTGTCCAGATTTGCGCTAGGGCGGTGAGGTATTGCGCATATTCACTTGGTAGCTCTTTAGTGATGGCGCTGGGGATGTCTTGATAGATGGCTTGGTCGACAAAGATGTCAAAGTAGGCGCTGTCCACACTGTCTTCATCTTGCTCCGCAACGGTTTTGCCCATGCAGGCATAGAGGTGCGCAAAGTAGAAGATAAAGACGTTTCTGACGCTTTGTGGTGCGGCTTCGTAGAGTTCCCGCGCTTCGTCCTCGCTCACTTGCTCCACCGCGTATTCTGCGCTGCTAGCTGCGCTGGTGTTGCTGTTAGCTTGCGCCGTGGCACAGGGGCTCATGGCAAGCGAACTGATAAGCAAGTGGGTGAGGAGTTGCTTCATGGGGTGAGAGTGGGGTGAGAGTGGGGCGGATTTTATTCCGCCTTGAGGATGTCTGCTAGCGGCAGGTTGATGTAGACCATGGTGCGGTCTTCGCCATCGCGGCAGTGACCACGTCCAGATTCGTAGGTGATGCCCAGTGTGTCATTGTCAACGATGGCCATGGAGGAGTAGCCCGATGTGATGCGGGTGTCGTATTCGTAACCATTGCTCCAAGTTTTACCTTCATCCTTGGAGACGCGAACCGTCATGCGGCTGCGCAGCCCTTGCTTGGGTTTGCCTAAATCACCAGCCATCGGGTTGGAGAAGAGGAGGAATCGACCATATTTGGGGTGGTCAACGGCCAGTAGGTTGCCTTGGCAGGTGGGCTCTTGCAGGGTGTTGGAGTTGGTTTCATGCTCTTCCCAGCTTTTACCCAAGTCCTTGGTGGTGTAGACGACGCGTTGATTCTTCTTCGCTTCGTTACGCGCGTTGATCATGATGGAGCCATCCGTCAGCTCAACGACGGTGCATTCGGAGGAGCTTTGGGGCAAAGGCTCGCCAAAGGCCCAAGTTTTGCCCTTGTCCGTGGAGTAGCAAATTGTCGAGCGGCTGCGGATGGGGGCGCCATTCTGCCAGACTTGGGCGGGGAAGACAATCGTACCATCCTTCAAGCAGATGCCGCTGCCGGGGCCTGCGAGAATGAGTGTCCACTCATCCTTCTTGACTTGTTCGGTGGCGTTGATGAGTTTTTTGCTCCAGCTCTTGCCACCATCATCGCTGTAGGTCATGTACCATTGACCTGTTTTGTTTAGGTCGGTGCCTGTGCCTGACTTGCTAAGGGAGGTGCCCCCACTAAAGTGGCAGGCGAGGGCTTGCAGCCAGATGCGGCCTTTACTATCTTCCAAGATGCAGGGGTCACCGCAGCCGTTGGCCACGCCTTCGCCTGTGTCCATGGCGATGCTCAGGGGGCTCCAAGTTTGCCCGCCATCGTCAGAGGTGGTTACGGCAACGTCAATGTCTTCGCAAAGGTCGCGCCAGCTCTTGTATCGGGCATCAAAGGTGGAGATGAGGCGTCCTGATTTGCTGCTCTTCACCATGGCGGGGATGCGGAAGAAGGCGCAGTTGCGCTTGCTGCCATTGAGTTGCTTAACTTCTTGCCCCGCAAAGGCAATCATGTAGCCAACGCGTTGTTTGATGCTGCCATCATAGTAGTAGGATGCACCATCATTTGATTTGACGGTGATGTTGCTAAATTGGATATTGGCACCGACCTTGGCCTTGTCACTTGGGGTGACGGCAAGCCAGATGTGGTGCTTGCTGCTGGGTAGTTCCAGCTTCTCATCAAAGGTGACGATGCCTGACTTATTGGGTTTGGCGGTGGCGATGGCTGTACGGGCGGATAAGATGGATGCATCGGCATTGCCTGTGTAGATGCTGACCTCTTCTACCGCTTTGGCAGGGCTGACGCGGAAGCTGATACCCCCAACAGTTGAGTTGTCTTCTGCCACAATTTTAAAGGCGGGGCTGATGGGTGCTTCCTTCATCAAGGGGTAGGCACCAGGGTTGACGACCTCAACACTTGTGAAGGTGGACTCAAGGGCGGAAAGAGCGATGTTGTCGATGATGACGCCACCGTGATCATCCGTGTTGGCTCGGATGGCGATGCCTGCAACCCCTGCGGGGAGCTCAAGTGTCAATTCTGCCGCTAACTTGCCTGCGGGAAGCTGGTGAAAACGCTTGATGGCCTTGCCATGCCCCTTGTCGTCAAACATGTAGACCATCACATCAGATTTCTCGGATTTGGGGGGGCGACCCAGTTGGGCCGTCAAGGTTCGAGGTGCGGACAGGGGTGCATCAAAGGTGAATTTGATGGCGCGTTTTTTACCCCCTTTGAGGAAGAGAACTTGTTCACCGCCGTCTTCGGTCTCCATGTGGACGATGCCTGCTGGAGTCAAAGCTTCAATCGTTGCCACGCTGGTCTCAAGAGTCTCAAAGGCACCGCGGTCTGCGGCTTCAAAATCTTCGGCCGCCATCAGGGCGCCAGCCCCGAGCAAAAACAAGCTTGTGATGAACTTTCTCATGGGGGAATTTTAACAAAGAATTCAAGAGGCAACAAGGAGAATCGACGACA